>JAEYOT010000201.1 GCA_023411445.1 Pseudomonadota bacterium | reverse complement strand
GGCTAGATGTGGTGCGGCGTCGCAGCCACAGCCGCCCGAGCGGCTACGCTCCGCTCGGGCTCGACGCCACCGTGATCGACGGCGAGGTCGATCTGCAGCTGCGGAACCCCTACCCGGTCCCCATCATCATCCACGCCTACCTGCCGGTGCCGACACGCATCAAGGTGGACCTGCTGGGCACGGTGCCGCCCGGCAAGGTGGAGCACACCTACGCCGTGCGCAAGAGCGAGGACTTCTACCGCCGAGTCGCGCGCCGCAGCGAGCTGCTCCCGGATCAGGTCAAGCGTACCCAAAAGGGCACCCCGGGCTACGACGTGCTCAGCACCGTGCGCACCCGCTACCCCGACGGCAGCGAGCGCGTGCGGCGCTACAGCAGCACGTACTACCCGGTGCCCGAGGTGTACTGGATTGGCAGCCAGGTCGATCCGCACAGCTTGCCCGCGCTGCCGGAGCGCGCCACGCATTTCGAGCTGGTGGGCGAAGGCGAGAGCGAGCCGAGCACCGCGCCCGCCTCGTTCTCGCCGTAACCCGGGCTCAAGGCAGGAGCGCTTCGCAGGCGGGAAGGGCCGCCTCGCAGTCCACCGTCGTAGCCTCCACGTCCACGTATTCTGCGAAGCACAGGATGCCGGCGCGTAGCTCCGCCGTGTTCTGGAAGCACGCTACGTAGATGTTGAAGAAGTCGTCTTGCGTGAAGCCACCGCACACGGCAAAGCCAACGGCGCCGTCAGCGCACTCCTCGTCCTCGAAGCCGTCGATGGTGCAGCCGGCGCCCTCCGCGTCCGTTGAGCACCCGTTCGAGATCAAGCCTTCCTCGGCGAAGAGCTCCGAGCACACGCCGGTCTCCACCATGCCGGTGTCCGGGTTGCAGGCTTGCGCGGTCTGGTCGTCGAGGCAGCTGACGCCAGTCGCGACGCAGCCACCGCCGCTGCCACCGCTTCCAGCCGTGGCACTGCCACCGCTCGCCGTGCCGCCGCTCGCGCTGCCGCCGGTGCTGCCGGTGCTGCCGGTGCCGGCTCCGCTGCTGTCGCCGTCGCTGCCGGCCTCGCCCAGGATGGTGCCGGTGCCGCCCTTGTTGTCGTCGTCCACCGGATCACTGGAGCAACCGCTCGTCAGGGCCAGCACGCTCAACCAACTGAGGGACACGCCGACCAGCATTCGCGTCATCGAAGCACCGCTTACCTTTCTCGGCGCAGCGTACAGGCGCTGGTCGGCCAAGTCATCAGCCGCAGGTGACGCGAGGCCAATTGGCAGGCGCGGCGGGACCGCACGCACGGAACTTTATGGCTTGAAGGTTTCTGACGCGAGTCCTGCTGGTGGGGCTGCCCCTCCGCAGCTCGTGTGCAGAAGGCTCACGTAGCGGCGTGAGGTAGCTCAGCGCGAAGAGGCGGCGTCACGCGCCCGGGCGTGCTCGCGCGCCAGCTCGACGTAGTGCTGCGCGCCGCGAAAGCCTTCGCCGCGCTCCTGCTCCGTGAGCTCGCGCACCACCTTGCCAGGCGTGCCGCGCACCATGCTGCCCGGCGGGATGACCGCGCGCGGCGGCACCACGCTACCCGCCGCAACCAGGGACTGTCGGCCGATCACGGCGTTGTCCAGCAAGATCGAGCCCATGCCGATCAGGCAGCCGTCCTCCACGGTTGCGCCGTGCACGATCGCGTTGTGACCCACCGTGCAATCCGCGCCGATGATGGCGTGCGACAGCTCAGTCGTCATGTGCAGGCAGCTGCCGTCTTGCACGTTGCTGCGCGCGCCGATGCGAATC
Organism: Pseudomonadota bacterium; assembly: GCA_023411445.1. Classification (GTDB taxonomy): domain Bacteria; phylum Myxococcota_A; class Polyangia; order Polyangiales; family Polyangiaceae; genus PMG-095. Next base: position 3,679 of record JAEYOT010000201.1, on the reverse strand, counting down.
TGCCCGACGTCCGCTCGCAAGACGCAGTTGTACCAAACGCTCGCCTCTTCCCCGATCTCCACGTCGCCGATGATGACGCAGCCATCGGCGATGAACGCGCTCGGCGCGATGCGCGGCGCCTTGCCTTGAAACGCTCGGATGATCACGGCAGCACCGGCAAGGCGCGGGGCCCAGCTGAGCGCGGCGGCAGCGGCGTGCGCGGCGCGGGCCCAACCGGTGCTACGCCGAGCGCTTCGCCCGAGAGCGAGTTCTTGAACGAGCCAGTGATGCGCACGTCGTGCAGCGTTCCGATCAGGCTATCGGGCCCTGCCGCGTGCACGATCTCGCTGCGCTCAGTGCGACCGCGCAGCGCGCCCGTCTTGCCGCGCCCTTCGAACAGCACGCTCTGCGTGGTGCCCACCTGCGCGCGCATCCACTCCGTGCGCATGGCGTCGCCCAGCGCGATCAGCTGCGCCAGGCGCTCGGCTTTCTCCGCTTCACTCACGTCGTCGCCCAGCTGGATGGCGGGCGTGTACGGCCGCTCGGAGTACTTGAAGCCGTAGATGATCGAAAAGCCCACGCGGCGCACCAGCGCCAGCGTCTCCGCGAACTCTTCCCGCGTCTCACCCGGGAAGCCGACGATCATGTCGGTGGCGACGGTGACGCCCGGCACCGCTTCGCGCAGCGCCGCCACGCGCTCTTCGTACTCGGCGGCGGAGTAGCGGCGCAGCATGCGGCGTAGCACGCGGTCGCTGCCGGCCTGCACTGGCAGGTGCACGTGACGCGCCAACACCGGCAAGTCCTGATGGGCGCGGATCAGCGAGACGGTGAGGTGCCGCGGGTGCGGGCTGGTGTAACGCAAGCGCAGTAGGCCAGGCACGCGCTCGGCGATGGCACGCAAGAGCGCGGCGAACTCACTTTCGTCCTCGCGCGCTCGCAGGCCGCGCGTGTGTCGCCACGGCGCTTCGCCCGCGCCCGGCGCTGGCGACAGCTCGTTCAGCGGATCGCGGTAGCTGTTGACGGTCTGCCCCAGCAGCGTGATCTCGCGCGCGCCGGCCGCCACCAACCGCGCCACCTCGTCGATGATCTCGCGCGACGGGCGGTAGCGCTCCGGGCCGCGCGTGTGCGGCACGATGCAGTACGTGCAGCGCTCGTTGCAGCCCTTCATCACGGTCACGAAGGCGCTCACCGGCGTGTGGCCGGGCTCGGCCGCCGCCGCCAAGAAGTGCGGCGCCTCCAGGTCGAACTCGGTCCGGATCACCGCCTCGCTCTTGCCCTCCGCTTCCAGCAGCAGCCGTGGCAGCTCCGGGATGTTGTCGGGGCCGAGCACCAGATCGACGTCCGGCATGCGCTTGAGGATGCCGTCGCCCTCTTGCTGCGCCACGCAGCCGGCCACCGCAATGGTCAAGCTGGGGCGCTCGCGCTTCAGCAGCGCGATGCGACCGACCTCGCTGCGCAGCTTCTGCTCCGCCTTCTCGCGGATGCTGCAGGTGTTGAGCAGCACCAGATCGGCGTCCGCCACGCCCTCGGCCCGCTCGTGACCAGCTCCACGCAAGACCTCGCCGATCCGGTCCGAATCGTGCGAGTTCATCTGGCAGCCAAAGGTAATGACGGTAAAGCGAGCCATCGGTTCTGTCTATGCAAGACATCGGCCAGTGAGGCCGGGCCCGGAACGTAGCACTTCCCGGCGTTGACGGAGGCCCGAGACTCCGTTTTGATTCGCCCCTAACATGCACGAGGATTTTCCCGATCTGGTCTCGATGTGGGAGCGGCTGACGACGCGTTACGCGGAGCGCCCGCTCTTCGGCGAAAAGAAGGCCGCGGGCTGGGTCTGGCAAACGTACGCCGAGGTGGGGGCGCAGGTGGACGCCTTCCGGGCGGCGCTCTCCTCCCTGGGCGTCGGCCGGGGGGACCGGGTGGCGCTCATCTCCAATAACCGCCTGGAGTGGGCCGTGGTGGTGCACGCCACCCTGAGCCTGGGGGCGGCCTACGTGCCCATGTACGAGTCGCAGACCAAGGAGGACTGGAACTTCATCCTGAAGGACAGCGCCGCCAAGGTCGTGTTCGGCGCCACGCGCGAGATCGTGGCGGAGCTGGACAAGCTCAAGCCGGGCCTGCCGAGCTTGCAGCACGTGAGCGGCTTCGAGCTACCCGCGAGCGAGGCGCGCAGCTACGCCGCGCTGCTCGCCGCCGGTCAGAGGGGCGCGCCAGTGCCGCGCGTGAAGCCGAGCGCACAGGAGCCAGCCGGCTACGTCTACACCTCCGGCACGACCGGCGAGCCCAAGGGCGTGGTGCTCACGCACCAGAACTTCTGCGCCAACATCAACGCGCTGGTGGACCTGTTCCCGATCAGCAGTGATGATCGCTCGCTGGCGTTCTTGCCCTGGGCGCATGCCTTCGGGCAAACGGCCGAGTTTTACATGCTGCCGGCGCTCGGCTGCTCCGTCGCCCTGAACGACGAGGTGCCCAAGCTGGTGGCCAACCTGCCAGAGGTGAAGCCCTCCGTTTTGATCGCAGTGCCGCGCATCTTCAACCGCATCTACGACGGCGTGAACCAGCAGATGCGCGACAAGCCCAAGCCGATCCAAAAGCTGTTTCACGCTGGCATCCGCGCGGCGACGCGCCGCTCGCGCGGCAATACGCTGAGCTTCGGCGAGTCCATGGCGCTCAAGCTGGCGGACAAGCTCATCTTCAAGAAGGTGCGGCAGAAGTTCGGCGGCCGGCTCAAGCTGGTGGTGAGCGGCAGCGCCGCGCTCAGCAAGGAAGTCGCGGAGTTCATCGACGCGCTGGGCATCGAGGTCTACGAAGGCTACGGCTTGACCGAGACGGCGCCGGTCGTCTCGGTCAACTTCCCGGGCAACCGTAAGATCGGCTCGGTGGGTAAGCCGCTCGCCAACGTGAAGGTGGTGATCGACACCAAGGTCACGGGCGACCCCAAGAACGGTGAAATCGTCGTTTACGGCGACAACGTGATGCAGGGCTATTACCAGCGGCCGGAAGAGGACGAGAAGATCTTCACCAGCGATCGCGGCCTGCGCACCGGTGACATGGGCTTCTTGGACGAAGACGGCTACCTGTTCATCACCGGGCGCATCAAGGAGCAGTACAAGCTCGAGACCGGAAAGTACGTCGTCCCCTCGCCGTTGGAGGAGGAGCTGAAGCTCTCGCCGTACATCGTCAACATCATGCTGTACGGCGCCAACAAGCCGCACAACGTCGCGCTGGTGGTGCTGGACCTGGCAAACCTCACCAAGTGGGCCGAGCGCGAGGGCGTCACGCTCGGCGATCCGGTGAAGAACGAGCGCGTGCGCGAGCTGATCAAGGGCGAGCTCGAGAAGCACAGCAAGGACTTCCGCAGCTACGAGCGCCCCAAGGGCTTCACGCTGATCACCGCAGATTTTACGACCGAAAACGGCATGCTCACGCCCAAGATGAGCGTGCGCCGCAACAAGGTGCTGGAAAACTACCAAGCAGAGCTGGACAAGCTCTACTGAGGTCGTCCAGCCCTCGGCTCATTTGGCGCCGCGCGTGGGGCAGCAGACACAAGCGCGCGTCCTGCCAGTGACGCGCGCGCTGGCGCTTTGGCGTGAAAGGCGCGCCTTCGAGGGGCAGCCTTTCTGGCATGGAGCCTGCTAAAACCTCCGCTCACGATGAGGCAGTACGGGATTTGGGTGATGTTGGGAGCGGTGGTGGCGTGCAG
>JAEYOT010000136.1 GCA_023411445.1 Pseudomonadota bacterium | reverse complement strand
CTGCACGCCCGTGACGGTGAGGTCGGCCACGGGCTCGAGCTTTGGCCCGGTCGGAGCGCGCTCGCGCCAGTACTCGTCCGCCTCCGCGGCGCTGGCTTCGCGCAGTGAGAAATCCGTGGCGCGCACCTCGAGCCGCACCAGCTTGCCCATGAGCTCCTTCACGCGCTCGTCCTCGCGCGCGCCGCGCAGCGCCATGTTGGGCGTGCCCCGGCCGCGCGCCAGCACGTTCACGTGCGCCAAGGGCGTCTGGAAAGCTTCGGTGATCAGCCCGCCCATGAACGCGGTCTCGTTCGGTACGTCGTCCGTCACCACGATCACGTTGGGTCCGAGCTCCGCGGTCTCCAGCTCGTGCGCCGGCACGAACACCAACGTCCCGAAGCCCACGGCTGGGTTCAACGGCTGGTAGGTGAGGCCCTTGAACGGCGTATTGGGCCCCACCACCGGCACCGTGCCCTCCACCTTTCGCAGCTCGTGGATCTGGCGGCTCTCGGTCGGTCGGATAGCCCACTCTCGCGGGTTCGGAACGGAGCTGACGACGCTGAAGAAGGCGCGGCGCATCTGCGCGCCCGTGATCACGTCGCCGGGCGTGAACTCCACCGTCTTGCTGCCGTTCGTGTGCTCCACCAACGTGCCGAGCAAGAAGCGTCGCCCTTCGACGCGGAAGTACTCATCCTGGCTGAACAGCGACCAACCTTCGTTGAACTCGCGTGCCTGCACCGGATCGCAGCGATCCAGCCGGGGCAGCCGCTGAATGACTTCGCGGACCCAGCTGTAGTGCAGCGCCCACTCGCGGTTGCCCAGCAAGTGCACGACGTCGCCCGCTGCCATGTCGACGACGAACTTGACGCCAGCTTCGCCGACGCCGGTGCCGCCCTCGGCCAACTTGGCGAAATCACCGCTCGTCGCCAGGTGGTGAGCGCGGCCGTGCGGCAGCTCGCGCTCGTCCAGCTCGTCGCAGGCGTCCTCGTCCGCGGGTGTCGGCTCGGCGCAGAAGCGCGGGGCGCTGTCCGGTGCTCGCACCAGCGCCGCGCCCTCGGGCCAAGCAACGAAGTCCAGGCGATCGCTCGGTGTCTCTTCGTCGGCTGCGAAGATGCTGACGACACCCTCGAAGTCCTCGTTCGCTTCGAGCACGGCGGTGTCAGCGCTGGCGACCGGCACCTGCACGCGCTCACCTGGTGCGAGCGTCTCCCGCTCCTGGGGCCAGGCGAGCTCGAGCCCGGCGCTCGCGTCCGGCCAGGCGTTGCCCGGCTCGAGAGCGGCCAGGCGTAGGCTGAAGTCGTTGAGGGTCACCTCGGCGTCGCCCTGGATCAGCACCTCCACGAACGCCGCGGGCCGTAGCGCCAGCTCGGTCAAGACGAGCGGTCCCTGGACGGGCGGAAACGGCGTCTCCCACTCGTACGGCGCGAAGAGCACGTCGTCTCCCAAGTTGGCGGGCGGAGGCAGTTCGCAGCGATCGCCGTTCAGGCGCTCCGGGGTGGCGTAGCGGCACACCTCGAAGTCGCCGTGTCCGTCCGGCAGGCGCGCGTAGCTCTCCGAGCGTGGCAACGCCGGCACCTCCACCAAATCCACCAGCTCGCACGTCTTTCCCCACAAGAGCACGGGAGTGCCTGCGTTGGAGAGCTTGAAAGAGAGGTGCAGCGGACCTTGCTCCTCGCTGTCGTCGGCCCACAGCAGCACCGTCTCACCGGCGCCGAGCTCGAGCTCCGGCAGCGCCATGGCCTTGCCCAGCTTGTCGCCAACAGCGTAGTCCGACAGCCACACTGGCTCGCTTCCGGTGTTGAGCAGCTCGATGAAGTCGTCCGTCTCGCCCAGCTCGTCCACCCACGCGCCGTCGTTGCCGGTCATCACCTCGTTGATGCGCAGCGTTTGGCGCGGCGCGGCGCGGCGCGCTCCCTGCACCTGGAAGTCGCACGGACGGGCCGGGTGGTAGGTGAGCTCCATGGTCCCACCGGAGCCGCTCGAGCAACCGGTGAGCGCGGTCAGCAGCAAGAAAAGGGAGGCAACGCGACGCATGATCGACCGAAGCGAGCAGCATGCCTCATGCCAGTCGGCAGCTTCGCCCGGCTCTTAGGGTGGGCGCATTTACCAGGCCCCGAAAGCTGACGCGATTGTCGCGGTCTGGCGCGAGCTGTGCCACTTGCTCGGCCCAGTGGCGGCGAAACCCGCGGTTTGCCGGCGTTCGCACGGCCTCCCGGTAGGCGCAGCTCTTGCTCCCGGTGCGGGCATGGCGAAGCTGCGTTCTTGGTCCACCGCCCTGCTGCTCACGGTCGTCGTGGCCTGTGGCGGCAAGTCCCTCGACGTCGACCTCGACGGAGACGGAGGCTCGGGGGCGGCTGGGAGCGGCCAGGGTGGGAGCGGGACCGCGGGTAAGCCTCCCCAGGGCGGCTCCGCCGGCACCGCCAGCGCCGGCACCGCCAGCGGTGGCACTGCCAGCGCGGGTACCGGACAGGGGGGCTACGCTGGCTCGGTCTGCGATGGTTTTGTGGACGAAGGGCCGCAGTTCGTCGAAGTGGTGATCATCAACAAGACGTCTGGACCCATCCACATCGGTGATCGGGACCTAAGCTGCGGCGTGGCGCCGCTGTTCGACGTCTACGACGCGCGCGGGACGTTGCTGCCGCCGCCCGGGGAGTGTCGCTCCTCGTGCCAGCTGGTGATGGATCAAGGTCCCGTCGGGTGCCCTGCAATTTGCGCGTACCAGAGCGCGCTCACGCTGCAGCCCGGCGAGCAGCACCTCACGACATATCAAGGGCGCTACGACGTGGAGCGCAAGCTGCCCAAGGAATGCGTGAGGCCCGACCTCGGTGGAGAGAGCTGCCATCAAGCGATCGCCATAGCTCCGGGCGATTTCGAGTTCGTAGCCGATGCGGGCACGAGCCTGGACTGCTCGCTCAGCAGCGGCCCCTGCGGCCCCTGCATGCCGACCAGCACTGGCGGTTGCAGCACGCCCGGCACCTTGGTCAGCGGCAAGGAGCTGCGCGCTTCCACCCAAGTCTTTCTGGATGGGACCTACGGAGTCCTCGGTAAGCGCTCGTCGCCTGCGCCGGTCCCGTACAACCCAGGCATCGGCGGCTCCAGCGGCGGGGCCTTGGCACTCCGGCAAGTTCAGCTCGTGTTCACGGACCGCTGAGTACGCGGCCAGAGGAGCCGCGATGTCCAAGGTTGTTCAGCCTTTGAACACGTCCGCGGGCAAGCCCTCCACGTCCTCGAGCTCCACGCACAAAAGCGCGCCGGCGCCGGGCTCTGCGCGCTTCTCATCGTCGCTCATGCCGATCTGCGCGGACGTGATGAACAGGGTGCGGTGGCGCTCTCCGCCGAAGGTGCAGCAGGTGGGACGGCTCACGGGCAGCTCCAGCACGCGCTCGAGCGAGCCGTCCGGAGCGTAGCGGCACAAGCGATGGCCGCCCCATTCCGCGTTCCACAAGTAGCCGGCTCGGTCCGTGCAGCTGCCGTCCGGCGCGCCCTTGCCGGCCTTGGCGAACGGCCGCCACGCGCCGAGCGAATGCGCTGCGTCGAAGTCCGCCACTTCGATCGTGCCGCTGGCGGAGTCCGCGAAGTACATGCGTCCGCGCTCGCGATCGAACGCCGCTGAGTTGCTGCACACGATACCGTCGCGCACGGCTTGGGCGCTGCCGTCCGGTGACACGCACCACAGGCGGCCGTGCGGACCGCCTTCGTCCACGTGCATCGAGCCCACCCAGAAGCGCCCGTACGGATCGGCCTTGCCGTCGTTCAGCCGGTTGAGAGGTCGGTCCTGCTCGAGCACCACCAGGGTTTCGATCGAGTCGAGGCCCCGCTGCGGATCGAAGCGCACGACGCGGTCGTGGTAGGCCAGGATCAGCCCGCCGCTCTTGCACTCCGCTAGCGCGCTGACGTACGTGCCGAGCTGCCAGGCTTGATGCCGCTTGCTCGACGGCCAGTAGGCGTTCAGCCGAAACGACGGGATGTCCACGTAGTAAAGGCAGCCGTCGCGATCCGACCAGACGGGGCCTTCACCAAGGAGCGAATGCGGGACTTCGAGTTGCCGGATCAGCACGGTGCTACCAGACGTAGTTGGTGCCGAGGCCGGTGTAGGTCACGTCCTGCTGCTCTCCGTAGTGCCATTGGCTGCTTCCGTGCACGTGCTCCGTGGCGATGGCAACCGAATCGAACCCGTAGGTCAAGGTGCCGGGAGCGGAGGTAGACGCCTGGACCCTGTCACCCCCAGCGCAGTAGCATCGGCACACCCCCCTTGGCTCCTTCCGCACCCATCGTAGCAACGCTCCGCCGGCATCGCCTGGTCCCGGTGATCGCCATGCAGGACGCTGACAGCGCCGTGCCGCTGGCAAACGCGCTGGTCGCCGGCGGCCTGCCCGTCATCGAGATCACGCTGCGCACCGAGGCAGCCCTCCCGGCCATGAGCAAGATCGCGGCCGCCAACTCGGGCGCGCTGACCTTGCTCGCCGGCACCGTCACCACGCCCGAGCAGGTCAAGCAAGCGGTGGACGCTGGCGCGCAGGCGATCGTGAGCCCGGGGCTCAACGTGCGCGTGGTCGAGCACTGCTTGAAGCATGCGATCGCGGTCTTGCCCGGCGTGTGCACGCCGACCGAAATCGAGGCGGCGCGCAACTACGGCCTCAGCTGCCTCAAGTTCTTTCCGGCCGAGGCCTACGGTGGCGTGAAGACGCTCAAGGCGCTCGCGGACGTGTACAGCCAGTTTGACTTCATGCCGACCGGCGGCGTCAACGCTCAGAACCTCGCGGAGTACCTCTAGCTGCCGATCGTGGCGGCGTGCGGTGGCTCGTGGATGGCGCCTGCCGACCTGGTCGCTCAGCGCAAGCTCGATGAGATCGAGGCACGGGTGAAGCAAGCGGTCGCCTCCGTATCGCTCGAAGCAGATCAGCTCGCCTCCTCGGAGCCAAGGGTCCGGTGCCAGTAGCGCTGCGGATCTCCTCTCGTGCGCTCACTTTCGCGGTGGCGCTGTTTTCGCTCGGCTGCTCGGACAGCGCCGCGCTCCCATCAGGATCAGGCGGCAGCGGTGCGCTGCCGGGC
>JAEYOT010000101.1 GCA_023411445.1 Pseudomonadota bacterium | reverse complement strand
CGACCCGCCACACGCCTAGGATGCGCAGACCGTCGACGTCCGGGAACTAATGGTTCGATGCCCGAAGACTATCGGCGACGCGCGTGTGACACTTCCGTATCGTAGGTGGCCGAGCCGACCCTCGGCGCCTCCCAGGGGCCCATCATCTCGTGAGCGAGCGCGAACTGTTCGAAGCCTTGTACCGTCGCATGGCGACGTTGGCTGGCCGCTGCGCGCCGGACTTGGATGACTTGGTGCAGCAAGCGGCCGAGCAGGTCATCAAGAGTCGCCAGCATTTCGAGGGGCGCAGCGACGTTTCTACTTGGATTTATGCCGTTTGCTATCGAGTCTTGCTGAAGCACCGACGCTGGTACCGTCGTTGGAGCGTCCGCTTTCGCTTGGAGCAAGACGGCGATCCCATGCCGCGCGAGGAGACCCTGCCCGGCGCGTCGCTCGAGCGTCGCGAGCGGGCGCGCCGGCTGCAGGCGGCGCTGGACCGCTTGAGTGAGCGTCACCGCGCCGCCGTGGTGCTTCACGACATCGAAGAGCTGAGCATCGCCGAGATCGCGCAAATCGTCGGCAGCAACGAGCTGACGGTTCGCTCACGACTGCGCGACGGTCGCCGGCGGCTCCGAGAATTGTTGAGCGCCGAGCGTGGCGTTTTTCTGAAAGGGCAGCGTGAGCTCTCTCCTTCCTGATTCAGTGCGAGATCCAGACGCGCTGCCGCGCGCGCTGGTGGAGGCCATGCGCGAGGAGCCGATCGAGCCGGCTCGCATCGAGCGCGCCTACGCACGCTTCTTGCGGCAGCGGGCCGCCGCGCCTGCCCGGCGCTGGGCGGGGGTGCGCCTCGTGCGCTTTGCGACGATAGCGCTGGTGATGGCGGTCGGCACCGTTTACGCCGCGACCTTGATCCACCCGCTGATGGACGGGCAGCCCAGCGAGCCGCTGCCGCCTGCGGGAGCGCCCCAGGCACCACCTCCGTCGCCGGCTCCGCGTACCACCGTGCAGGAAGCCCCCCAGCAGGAAGTGGCGGCGAGCCCTGAAGAAGAGCCACCGGCTGCAGCCCCTGCAGCCCCGACGGCTTCGGTGCGCGCGCCAGTCGTACGCAGCCCCGGTCCTGTTGCGAGCGCGGAGCAATGGAAGCGCGCTGCTGAAGGCCTCCGCGATGGCGACTACCGACGAGCAGACGCCGCGCTCAAAGAGCTGAGGCGGAGCGGCACCGAGGCGGATCGCGAGTCGGCGCTGCTCGTCCAAGCCCAGGTTCTCCTGGCGCAAGGTCGCGAAGCCGAGGCGCGGAACCTCTTGAAGTCGCTGGAGGCCTCGGCGCGCGCACCCTCCGTGCGACGCAAAGCCGTTGAGCTACTCACGCGCTTGCGCGAGCGCCCCGCGGTGCGCTCCGAAAAGGCACGAGGGGTGACCGAGGCGCCGTGACGACGCGGGGGTGGAGCTTCGGGGTGCTGCTCGCGGCGAGCACGGCCGTCGGCGCTTGCGGCGGCTGGGTCGACTTGGAGCGTGCGGGTAGCGGTGGCGCAGCCTCTGCAGCTGGCAGCGGTGACGATTCAGGCGGCGAAGCCAACGTCGACCCTCACGCTGAGCCGTTCAAGATCTTAGTCCTCACCACTGCGCTCGAGTACCGTCACGACTCGATCACGGACTGCCAGCGCATGCTTTCGGACCTGGGGCAGACTCCCGACGACCAGCTCCCGGCCGGTGCCAAACCCGGCAGCCAGTTCACGACGCAGGTAGCGACGGATGACCTGACCGACTTCACCGCAGACGGGCTGAAGCAGTACGGCATGCTGTTCTGGTGCACGCCCACCGGCGATGTGTTCAGCGACAACCCGCGAGTCCAGGACGGCGGGGCCGCCATGGCGGCTCTGCGCGATTACGTGGAAGGCGGCGGCGCTTGGGGTGGTATCCACTCCGCCACGGATTTCGAGAAGACAGGCAACTTTCCCTGGTACACGGACACGCTGCTCGGCGCCTACCTGCTCGATTTCGATGCCGATGGCACGCCAGGAGTCGTGCAAGTCGAGCCTGGCTACGCGGACCATCCGGTCATGAGAGGTGTACCTGCGACGTGGTCGGTGCGCGACGAGTGGTTTCGGATGCACCGCGACGTCGGCGAGCAGCCGGGCTTTCAGATCCTGGCGCGCCTCGCCGCCGACAGTCGTCCTGTCATCTGGATCAAGGAGCTTGGCGCCAACAACGCGGGGCGCATGTTCTACACGATCCGCGGGCACGCTCCCGCCGTCTACCGTGAGCCAGAGCTTCGGCAATTGGTGCTGAACGGCATTTTGTGGGCGACGCGCCGCCTCGAGTAGCAACTCTCAGTATACCAGCGTTACGCCCAGGTTGATAAAGCTCATCGTCTGCTCGGGTGTGTAGGGCGCTCCGGCGTCATCGACGCCGTCTTGCCAGGTCGTGTTGGCGCTGAAGAAGTCGAGCCCCAGCACGATGTGCTCGAGCACCCCCTGGTAGATCCCTGCCGAAAATCCCAGCTGCTTGGCAGGGAAGTTCAGCGCGGTGAAGCGCTCTGGATCCGTCATGACCTTCGAGATCATGGTCTGGCCCACACCGCCCGCGATCTTCGTGCTGCCGAAGTTGAGCGCGGCGAGCCCGGCGACGCCCTTCTGGCGCCGGAGGATGTAGCCACCGCCCGAGTCCGCGCTGAACACCGGGTAGTCTTCGATAGCGGCCCAGATACCAAGCCCTCGCCCGGCGAAGCCCGTCGCACCGAGTTGCACGGGGCCCAAAGTCAGGCCGATGGAGCCGGCGATGCCGCTCGAATCCACGTCGAGATCCGCCTGCGCCTCATTGCCGAGCCGCTGCCAACTGCCGGAGATCTCGGCGTGGACGTATTTGCTGCCCTTGAACGCGAGCTCCGCCTCCACGCGCGGCAGCGGAGTGCGCGTGTAGCTTTGCTCTTTAACCGCTGCCGGATCGAACACGCCCACGCTGAGCTCGAAGCCGGCAAGCTGCGGCGTGGTGTACGCGATCTGAGCGTTGAACGCCGGGAACAAAATGCCAAAGCCTACGTGGCCACAGGCGGCGATCGGGCCCCACGAGGGCGCGCGGTTCACGATCATGCACGGGCTACCGAGCCCGTAGTTGTGCACGATGTCGTAGTCGAGGCTGATGGGGCCGCGGCTGAAGATGCCCATGTTGCGCCCCGCCAGCACTCCGCCCCACGGCCCGTCGATGCGCAGGTAGACCTCGCGCAAGTCGACGTCCGGCGACTGCGTCTTGTCGCGCTGCTGCGAGATATTGCCCCACACCGCAAACCGCCCGGAGATCGCGTGACTGCCGATCTCCTTGCGTATCCCCCAACCCAAGTAGTTGGAGACGAAGCCAGACCGGATGCGGCTCGCCGTCGTCTGCCCGCCATCGTCGGGACGATCTTCGAAGCCTTGCCAGGTGGGCGAGCCGGGAGGCGGTGGCGGGCCGTGCGACACGCTCAAGAAGGCGCTCATGCGCCCGTCGACGGTCAGCTCCCAGCCTTTGATCTTAGCGATGGACAGCGGCTCGGCGGCGGGCAACTGCGCTTGCGCCGTGGCCGGCAGCATCCACACGGCCAGCAGTGCGTACACAGCGGCGCTCCCCCGCGCCCAGCGAAGGGATCCCAACTTTTCCAAAATACTATTCCTCCCGTACTAACGCAGCGCTACTCGACTCGCTTCGTCGCCCACAAGATTCCGTTCTTCACGACGGCGCGAAACGGAGCTTCCGCGTAGACTTCTTTCGCGTGGCCTCGCACGGTGTAGAACATGCGCCCTGCTCCCACGTCTTTCACCCACGTGAGCGGGCGGGAGTCTGCCGCGAGGCGCTGGAGGATCTTGAAGCCGGGCTGCGAGCCTGGATCGCGGTTCATCTTGTACCACTCGTCCTTGGTCGAGTAGTTGCCGGACAGTCCCGCCAGCACCGGGTGCGCCACGTTCTGCGTGTCGGCCACGACCGAGCCTGCCGTCGTCTCGTGCGAGGTGAAGTACGCGCCCATGAGCACGTTCGTGAACCACGGAAAGCCGTTGGTCTTCTCGAAGTCACTCGCGGAGTGCACGCCCGCGAACGCCTTGCCCTCCACCTCGATGAAGTCCTGAAACGCCTTCATCGCCGCCGGCTTATCCTGCACCTGCGGGTTGCCGCTGAAGACCCTGCCCGTAGGGCTGCAGGAAAAAATCAGCGCGTAGTCGTTCAAGCCACCGGGAGTGAAGTGCGGGAGGCTGTCCCTCTCCACCTCGGCAGTCCAGCCGTGGGTCGTCTCTGCCGCGCCCAGATCCCTGACCATCTGTTGGCATTCGCCGATGGAGTCGTGCGCGTACTCGAGCGCCGTGCTGATGATGAGCGCCTTGAACGGCCCAGTCGGCGCCGATCCCCCCGAGCCAGCAGTGCTGGTGGTTCCGCCGGCTCCGGCCATGAGCCCGTCGCCACCGCCCGCGCTCGAGCCCGCTTCGCCCGCGCCGCCCGTTCCCGTACCCCCGAATGCGCCATCGGTGCCTCCCGTCGCGCCATCGCCGGACCCCGCGACAGCGCTCGCGCCACCGATCGTGCTCGATGTTCCGCCAGAACCGGCAGCCAGCGGCATCTCGCCGGATGTCCCCGCCGCGGTGCCGAAGTCAGAGCCCGAGGTCCCCGTGCTGGCGTCGCGCGTCCTCGCCAACCACTGCTCGGTACCATCGCTACAGGACATGACGACAGCTGCCAAGCCCAGCCCCAACCCCCACGCCAGCTCCGCACGCAGAGCACACCAGTAGCGACGCATCGTTCGGCCTTTCCAACGCAAGAACTCGCCAAGCGGCGGCGAAGCCCTTTGGCATGAGTTAGTTCCCGAACCTCATCGTCCTGAGCGCAAAATCTTTCGGGCGCAGGGCGAGGCGGCCAACGTCACGTCGCTGCGCCTTCAAGTCATGACCAAGCCAGATCGATCCGCGCCGCGCTGTTCCAGATTGAACTTTCGGAATCGTGCGAAAACCTCGAGTAAATCAGCCCTCCGCCGCGCCAGCTCATCCGAAACCCGGATAGTGCTACTTTGAACCAGTTCGCCGGCTGGACGTCCTGAGCCATCGCCTCTCCCTGAGCCATACGTCTCGTGGATCGTCACGCCGCAGCGGCGCTGCGATACGCCGCAGCAACTGCCACCCGCGACGTGCGGTGCTTCCCAGATGCGATGCGCGCTCGACCCCGCGTGGCCAGCGATAGCGACCCCAAGCTGACCGACAGCGCCAAGCGACGAGCGAGCTCATGATGAGCCCACGCCAGACAGCGAAGACCTGTGCGAGGCGGATAGCCAACGCAGCCGTCACTCTCACCTTGATGGATCACCTCGCTCAAGTCATGGAGCCAGGCGGCGACCCTCTTCGACGATACCGTCGCTCAGCTCCGACGACTGCGCCGAGCTCCCGCGCTCCCCTGACGTAACGGTTGACGCCGGTCGTATGCCTGCACCCGTGTAACCATTCGCCACCTGCGGCGCTGGCTCATGACCCTGAGGGGCCCCACTGGCGACTTGGCGGCTAGATGACCCTCAGCCGCTGGCCCCATCAGCCTGCTCACCGACGCAGCGGATTGCTATCGTCGACCGCGGACGAGCAGAGCGCATCGTCGACCGCAAGCGAGCAGGGCGAGTAGCCGACGTGGACGCTAGCTCGCTGACCCGAGCGCGCTCGGTTTGGTGCTTCGGGCGACCCTCGCGGCTACTGGAGCGGCGTGGCCGTCGCCTCACAGAACGTGGCGTCGCAGCTCTCACAGTCCAGAATGCACACCGCTTCACGGGTCGGGCTGGGGATGGCGCCGAGCTCGAACAGGCTGCCGCCGCAGGCAGGACAGACGCGGGTGCCGGGCGGCAGAGGGACCACCGGCTCGCCCCGTGAAGCTTCGAGATCAAACTGGCTCAGCTCTTGCGCGATTTCAGCAGCGAGCGACGAGCGCTGCCCAGCGGGCACTTGTTCAAGGATCTTCTCGAGCCCATGAATCTGGATCTTCTTTCTCGCCATCTCGCCCTCGCGGCGAGGACAATGCGCTTGCGCGCGCAGCATCGCAACCGGCGAGCTCGAGCGAGCTGACAAACAATGTCCGTGGACCTTTCGTCCTTCAACGCCAAACACAGCGCTCGATGATGGTTCCAGACGATCGGCTGCATTTCGCACCAACAAGCCCCAGAAGCGCTTGGGGATCGATGCGGGCGCGCGAGTCGTGATCCTCGGACCGCACACCTTGTTACGCCCAGACAGCTCGAGCCTTCAGCCTTGGCGTGCCGTGCTCGGCGCAACGAGCTTCACATCCATGTTGCCGCGCTAGGCGCAGCGAGCTTTGCACCCGCGTTACGGCGCTACGCGCTTCGAGCTCGTCCGCGCCATCACCGATCCGACGCACTGTCTCGCGCCGTCGCCGTCCGTCCCGCGCCGCAAGCCGACATCCTCTCGGCACCGACGACGGTTTCGCGCCGCCGACGACGCTTTCCCGGCGCCCGCGAACGATGGTTTCCCGCCCGCCGTGGTCGCGCCTCCGCTCGGCTGCCGTGAGGCTGTTCACCGCGTGTCTCGCCGACGAAGGCCCCACGAAATCATTGAAGAAAAATTGGTCGCAGGTTGAACTATCGCGCTCCAACAGGAGCTATTCCCGAAAAACATCGAGAAAACGTTAGTTCGAAATGGAACATCACGCGGCGCGCGGATCTGTGCCGCGCCTGTCGCCGAACGCGAGACGGTGGGGTACGCGAGACGGTGGGGTACGCGACGGTGCGGTACGCGAGAAGGCGGCGACGAGCTGCGCAGCGGTGGTGACGGCAGCGGCGCGCGTTCGCAGCGCCGCCACCCAGCTTGGTCAGCTCACTTCTTGTTGGCAGCCTTACTGCCAGGCTTCTTGGCGGGCGCGGGCGCCTTCTTAACGGGTGCCTTCGGCGCCTTCTTCGACGCAGCGGGCGCGGGCACCTTCTTCACGGGTGCCTTCGGCGCCTTCTTCGACGCAGCGGGCGCGGGCGCCTTCTTCGCGGGAGTGGGCGCCTTCTTCGCGACGGGCGCCTTCTTCGAGGCAGCAGGCGCCTTCTTCGCAGCGGCAGGTGCCTTCTTGGCGGGCGCGGGCGCCTTCTTCACGGGTGCCTTCGGCGCTTTCTTCGCAACGGGCGTGGGCGCCTTCTTGGCGGGAGCAGGCGCCTTCTTGGCGGGTGCCTTGGTCGCCTTCTTGGCAGGTGCAGTAGGCTTCTTCGTGGGCGCCGGAGCCGGAGCTTTCTTGGCGGGCGCCTTCTTCGCGGCAGGAGCGGCCGCCTTCTTCAAGGGCACCTTCTTCAAGGGCACCTTCTTGTCAGCGGGAGGCGTCGGCTTGGTCTTGGCCAGCGGCTTGGGCGTTGGGGCTTTGGGCGCGCGCTTGGCCGCGGCCGGCGGAAGCGTGGGCAAGTCGTCCTCTTCGATCGCCATGCTGGCGTCGTCGGCGCCGCTGTCGGGGCGACCGAGCGCGCCCTGCTTGCGACGCTCCAACGTCTCCTTGATCTTGGCGTCCAGCACCGCAAACTCGAACGGCTTGTCGACGTGCGCGTCGGCGCCGTAGAGCGGCGAGGTCATCTCGTTGAGCGACTCACCGATACCGGTGAGCATGATGACGCCCGTGTGGGCGAGCGAGACCGCTTCGCGGATCTTGCGACAGACTTCCCAGCCGCTCATGCCGGGCATCATCACGTCCAGGATCACGAGGTGAGGCAGGTGCTCGTGCGCGAGCTCCCAGGCTTGATCGCCGTCCGACGCTTCGAGGACGGCGTAGCCGCCGGAACGCAGGTGGCTCGACAGCATGGCGACCGTGCTCGGCTCGTCATCGGCAATCAGCACCACGATCTTGGAAGTGTTAGGCATGTCGAAGCTCCGTTCGATCGCCAATAACAGTCCAGCTGTAGCGGCAGGGTCAAGAAAAGACAGTATTTTAGCGCATTTCCAGGCCTACCACCTCGCCCAAAATCGCCGCCATGCTGGCGCGAGGCTCGGCGAGCGGCGCCGGGGACGCCGATCCCTCAGATGTCGTGGGCGCTGACGCCCAGAGCTTTGAGCACGCGCGGCAATTGGGGCCGCGGCACGGAGACGCGCGTCGGCATGCCGGCGCCGAGACCGAGCAGCTCGACGAAGTTCTTTCCGCTGTCGAAGCGCGCGGCGATGCTCACGTTCTCGCGATCGACGACGACGCTCACCGGCTCGCGCTCTTGGCCGAGCAAGAGCAGCAAGGTCTTGTCGATGCGATCGTAGCCCTCCGTGACGTCGACGAACGCGACGCCGGGCGGAACGCGCTTGTAGGCCTGCGCGGCGCGGCGTGTCTCGCGCTCTACCGGGATGAGCTCCGCCGCGGCTTCGTCGATGGGCGTCCACAGTGTAGCGTCGCTCAGACCGCTCGCGAGGTGCCTCACGATCACGCCGAACAAGCCTTGGTCGCGAAAGCGAGCACGCAGCGCGCGATCGATGCGCTCCGCGACGGGGCTCGGCATGCCGATGCGAGTGTCGATGGCGCGCGCGTCGTCGTCGCAGCCGGGGTACGGCTCCACGCCGCCACGGATCCACTTGGCGGCGCTAGCCAAGCCGTCGAAATCCGTGTGGCACACGATGGTGTCGATGTGCCCGGCGCGAGCCACGAGCTCGGGCGTGATCATCTCCGGACAGGCGCCGTGCTCGGCCTTGGTGCTGAGCACGAAGCGCGGATCGTCCTTGTAGCGAACGTGCTCTTCGCTGTCGTGGTGATCGACCCACATGCCGAGGCGGTCACCCAAGCCTTCGATCAGCGGCAGCGTGATCTTGGGAAAGCCGCCGCCGGAGCCCGCTCCCGCGAAGGCGATGTCGAGCACGACCACGCGCCCCACGAGGCTGCTGGCCTTGGGGAGCTTACGCGGCGTGCCGAAGGCCAGGTGTTGCATCGTGGGCAAGCATTGTCGCGGAGGCGCAGGCCGGCAAGACGAGCGCGAATTCCGAGGGTAAGATGCGCCCATGAGGCTGCTCGGCTCTACCCTTCTTGGGCTCGGCTCCGCGCTGCTGGTGCTGCTCGCGCCGGGCGCTACGGGTGCGCAGGCCAAGCCGCCGGTGCCGCTCGTCGGCTGCGGGCAGCGCGGCCGCGTCGTGTTCGACAAGGACGCGACGTTGAGCGACGGCAGCGGCCGCCGCGTCGCGCGCTTCAGCGGAGGGGAGTCTGCCGTCACACTGATTGCGCCGCCAGCGGAGGGCTCGGACCTGGTGCGCATCGAGACCGGCACCGGGCGCGGCTCGTTTCGGATTCCAGGGCTGCTCAAGGCTAGCGAGCTGCGGCTGTACACGAACGTAGCGGTGCAGGTGGTGAGCGGTCACGTGTGGTTCCCACCGGGCACGCGCGTGATGGCGGCTGGAGCGAGCGACGGCAAGGTGAGGCTGGAGAAGCAGGTCTCCACGCCGTTCAACCAGCGCTTCAGCGCGCTGGCAGAGTGCAGCGCGCTCACGTTCTCGCCGCCCACGCCGCCGGGCGAGCGCATCCCCGGCAACGCGCGCGCCTACCTGATGAAGGTACCGCTCCTGGACTTGCACAACGACGCCTCGCCCCGGAAGATCGTGACGACGCTGCAACGCTCGCAGCTGGTCGACAGCGTCCGCTTCTTCAGCACCGAGAGCCGCGCCGGCTTCGTGCACGTGCGCTACCAGGGTGAGGTGCACATCGACGGCTGGGCCAAGGCGAGCGACCTCGAGCCACTGCGGCGAGGGGAGACATCGGACGTCGCGCCCTCCACGTACACGCTGACGGCTCCGCCACAGCTGCAGCTCCAGCAGCTGCCGCGCGTGGTCCACACGACGCGTGAGCTGCCGCTGCGGGTGGTGGCCCGCGAGTCTGAGCCGCCGATCGGCGTGGTGGAGGCAGAAACGGACGTTTACGTGATGGATACGGTCGCCGGCTGGGCCAACGTGCTGCCCAAGAGCCTGCACGTCTTGCCGGCCGACAACCTCTCGTTTTGGGTCAAGGCGACGGACCTGGGCCTGTGATATAGGCCGGCCGTGAAACCGCACACCGGCGCCCTTCAGGCGGCCCTCGCCCACCCGCTCACGGGCACGGACTTTCCGAGCCTCGGCACCAAGTACGAAGGCAAAGTTCGCGACAACTACACGACGGCCGACGGCCAACGCGTGATCGTCGCGACGGACCGCATCAGCGCGTTCGATCGCGTGCTCGGCACGCTGCCGCTCAAGGGGCAGGTGCTGGGCTTTGCGGCGGCCTGGTGGTTCGAGCAGACGCGGCACATCGCACCCAACCACGTGCTCTCAGTTCCGGATCCCAACGTGCTGGTCGCGCGCGAGTGCCAGCTGGTGCCGGTCGAGATGGTCGTGCGCGCGTACCTGACCGGCACCACCTCCACGAGCATCTGGGTTCACTACGAGCAGGGCGCACGCGAGTTCTGCGGGCATCGCTTGCCGGATGGCATGAAGAAGCACCAGCGGCTCGAGCGTCCCATCCTCACGCCCAGCACCAAAGCGGCGAAGGGCGACCACGACGTGTCCGCGTCGCGCGAAGAGATCTTGCGCATCTCTGGCATGCCGGCGGCGGACTTCGACCGCGCCGCGGAGCTGGCCATGGCGCTGTTCGCCGAAGGCCAGCGCGTGTGCGCGGAGCGCGGCCTGATCTTGGTCGACACCAAGTACGAGTTCGGCAAGACGCCCGAAGGCGAGATCATCCTGATCGACGAGATCCACACGCCGGACTCGTCTCGCTTTTGGTACGAAAATACCTACGCAGAACGCTTCGCGGCGGGGCTGGATCCGGAGAGCTTCGACAAGGAGTACGTGCGACGCTTCTTGGCGGCGCAGGGCTTCCGCGGTGATGGTCCGATCCCGCCGATTCCGGACGAGGTGCGGGTGGAGGCCATGCTGCGCTACATCGAGGCGGTCGAGCGCATCACCGGGCAGGCCTTCGTGCCCAACGTGGAAGAGCCTCAGCAGCGCATGACGAAGAACCTGCGCGCCGCCGGCTTCCCGGTGTGAGCTAGCGGGCGCGCGCTGCGCCGGGCGGGTCTGCTAGGCTCGGGGACATGGCCGAACCCGTCTATGTCCTCTCCGCGGCTCGCACGCCCATCGGATCTTTTCAGGGAGCGCTGTCCAGCTTGGCTGCGCCGCGCCTCGGCGCCATCGCGATCCAGGCGGCGCTCGAGCGCGCCAAGGTGTCTGCCGAGCAGATCGATGAAGTCTTCATGGGCAACGTGCTCTCGGCAGGCATCGGCCAAGCGCCAGCCCGGCAGGCGGCGATCTTCGCCGGTGTGCCGCACCGCGTGCCGTCCACCACCGTGAGCAAGGTGTGCGGCTCGGGGCTCCAGGCGGTGGTGTTCGGCACCAAGACGCTGGCGCTGGGCGACGCGCAGATCGTGGTGGCGGGCGGCATGGAGTCGATGTCCAACGTGCCGTACTACCTACGGGAAGCGCGCAGCGGCTACCGCATGGGCGACGCCAAGGTGGTCGACGGCATGATCTTCGACGGCCTGTGGGATCCGTACAACGACTACCACATGGGCCAAGCGGGCGAGCTTTGCGCCAGAGAGTACGGTCTCACGCGTGAGCTGCAGGACGAGTTTGCCAAGCAGAGCTACGCGCTGGCCAGCGCGGCGCAGAAGAGCGGCGCTTTCGCGAAAGAGATCGCGCCGGTGCCGGTGCCGCAGAAGAAGGGCGAGCCGCTCTTGGTGAGCGAGGACGAAGAGCCCGGCCGCGGCGATCCCAGCAAGTTCGACAAGCTGCGCCCCGCGTTCGCCAAGGATGGCACCATCACGGCGGCCAACGCCTCCAGCATCAACGACGGCGCCGCGGCGCTG
>JAEYOT010000080.1 GCA_023411445.1 Pseudomonadota bacterium | reverse complement strand
GTCGGGACCCTTATTGGTGCTGGCCGGTGCCGGCACCGGCAAGACGCGCGTGATCACCTTCCGCATCGCGCGCCTGATCCAGAGCGGCATCGCGCCGCACCGAATCTTGGCGGTGACCTTCACCAACAAGGCGGCGCGCGAGATGCGTGAGCGCGCGCAGAAGCTGCTCGGTCGCCGCAAGAAAGACCAAAAGCCCCCCGAGATCTCGACCTTCCACTCCTTGTGCGTGCGCATGCTGCGCCGCCACGCGCGCTTGCTGGGCTACCCGGAAGAGTTTACGATTTACGATCGCGGCGACCAGGAGATGCTCGCGCGCAATGCCCTGCGCGACGTGCGCGTCGGGCACGAAACGCTGCGCCCCGGCGATCTGCTGGCCTACATCGGCAACTGGAAGAGCCAGGGCGTGCGCGCGGACGCAGCGCTGGACCTAGCCGCCAAGGACAAGGCGCAGCTCGCCGCCATGGCCTACGGCAAGTACCAGCAGGCGCTGAAAGCCGCCGGCGCCATGGATTTCGACGACTTGCTCCTGTGTACCGAGGAGCTGTTCACGAAGCACGCCGACGCGCGCTACGCCGAGGCCTCACGCTTCGATCACCTGCTGATCGACGAGTACCAGGACACGAACGGCCTACAGTACCGCATCGTCAAGGCCCTGGCCGACCGGCACCGCAACTTGTGCGTGGTCGGTGACGACGACCAATCCATCTACGGCTGGCGCGGCGCGGAGGTGACCCACATCCTCAGCTTCCAAAACGACTGGCCCGAGGCCAAGGTCGTGCGGCTGGAGGACAACTACCGCTCCAAAGCCCCGATTTTGGAGGCAGCCAACACGCTCATCGCGCACAACAGCACGCGCCACAAGAAGGTGCTGCGCGCCTCGCGGGACGGCGGCATCCCGCCCAAGATCGTCCGCTTCGACAACGAAGAGAAGGAAGCCGAGGAGGTCGTGCGCGACATCCGGATGCGGCTCGATGTGACGGATGGGCCGCGCACGAGCCCGAGCGACATCGCCATCCTGTTTCGCACCAACGAGCAGCCGCGCGCCTTCGAGCTCGAGCTACGCCGCCACAAGGTACCGTACGTGCTCGTCGGCGGCATGTCGTTCTACGACCGCAAGGAGGTGCGCGACGTGCTCTCTTACCTGCGCGTCATCGCCAACCCCAACGACGAGGTGTCGCTGTTGCGCATCATCAACGTGCCCTCGCGCGGCATCGGCGCAGGCACGATCGAGGCGCTCTTGGAGCGCGCCGTCTCGGCGGGCAAGCCGCTGTGGCAAGTGCTACCCGAGGCGCTGCAGGACATCCCGACGCTCACGGCCCAGCGCATCTTCGAGTTCTGCAAGCTGATCGACCAGTACCGCGGTCGGCTCGGCACGCAGCCGCTCGCCGAGATGATGAAAGAGCTGCTCGCCACGGTCGACTACAAGTCCGAGCTGACGCGCGCTTACAAGGATCCTGCGGACGTCGAGTCGCGCTGGAACACGGTGGAGGAGCTGATCAACTCCGCCGCTCTGTACACGGAGCGCGCCGAGAACCCTTCGCTGCTCGGCTTCTTGGAGGAGAGCACGCTCGCGGATCGGGACGATCGCGACGACGACAAGAAGGAGCGCCACGCCTTGACGCTGATGACCTTGCACAGCGCCAAGGGTCTCGAGTTTCCGCACGTGTACCTGATCGGCATGGAAGAAGGCCTACTGCCGCACCAGCGCTCGATCTTGGACGGACGCAGCATCGAGGAAGAGCGACGCTTGTGCTACGTAGGCGTCACGCGCGCGCAGGACACGCTCGTGCTCTCTTTCTGCCGCGAGCGCATGAAATGGGGCAAGCCGCGCCCCTCGATTCCCAGCCGTTTCTTGATGGAAATGCGCGGTGAGACCGAGCGCGCCAAGCGCGCGGCCGAGGCCGCCACGGCCATGTTCATGGAAGCGCAGAAGCTGGCTCAAAAAGCCGAGCAAGCGAAGAAGAAGCCCGCCCCCCGCCGCAAGCGCGCCTGAGCGCGGCCCTCACAGGTGCGTGATGGTGGCGCGCCCGAGCGCCTTGACGGCAACCTCCGGCAAGAGCTCCGCGACGCTGAGCACCCGGACGGAAGGCAGCTCGGGCTCCAGCAGCTTCCTGATGTAACGCCGGATGTCCGGCTGAGTCAGGATTACGAGCGGCTCTTGCTCGGCGGCGTGCGCGGCGATGGCGCGCTTGACGGCCGCGATGATGTCGCGCGTGGCGACGGGGGCCAGCGCCAAGAAGCTGCCGGCCGGCGTGCGGGTGATGGCGCCGCGCACGCTCTCCTCGATGTGCGAATCCAGCAGCAATACCGGCAACTCGCGCGCACCGCGGGTCAGCGAATGCGTGATCGGGCGGCGCAGCTGCGCGCGCACGAACTCCGCCAGCGTGAGCGGATCCTTCTCCGCGGCGCCCACGAGCGACAGCGCCTCCAAGATGGCTCGCAAATCCCGGATGCTGACGCGCTCTTCCACCAAGCGGCGCAAGATGTCCGTGAGCTGAATCAACGTGATTGGCTTGGGCACGACCTGGCGCACGCTGGCGGGCGAAACCTGCTCCAGCTCATCCAGCAGGTTTTGCACCTCCGAGAGGCCGAGGAAATCCTGCGCGCGGCTCTCGAGCGGCGGCAGGAGCTGGAGCAGCAGGTGCTGCGCTAGCTCCTCGTCCGCGATGGTGGCGGGCAGCGGGATCAACAGCGCCGGCACCTCGTGTAACGAGAGCAGGGCGTGGCGCTCCGGCAACTGCTCCGAAACGGAGATGCGCCCGGCGGGCAGCGGCACGCCTCGGTCGCGGAACAGGATTTCACGCGTCGCGGCCAGCGCCGCGCGCAAACCGGGCCGCTTGATGTCTCCGCCGCGCACGTCGTCTTCCACGAGCGGCTGCAAATCTTTGGAGACCTCCACGCTCCACGGCACCACGAGCGGGACGAAGCGCGGCTGCGCCTCCGCGCCGGGGCGGCGTTGGATGGGCCCCGGCTGCTGCCGCTCTTGCTCGTCACGCTGTGCTTTGAAGCGCGCGCGCGAGGCCGCGAACATCAACGCACCGATCACCAAGAACGGCAAGCCCGGCAAGCCCGGAATCGCCGCCAAGCCGAGCACGAAGAAGCTGCCGACGCGCAGCGCCTGTGGCTGGCCGAAGATCTGCGAAGCCAGCTCGGCGCCGAGCGGCGTCTCTGCCTCCTCGCTGGCGACGCGGGTCACGAGCACGCCCGCCGCCGTCGCCATCACCAGCGCCGGGATCTGCGTCACCAGGCCGTCGCCGATGGTGAGCAGGCCGTAGCGTTTGAGCGCCTGCGCTAGCTCCATGTCCCGCTGCCCCACGCCGATCGCCAGGCCGCCCAAGATGTTGACGATCGTGATCACGAGGGAGGCGATCACGTCGCCTTTCACGAACTTCATCGCGCCGTCCATGGCGCCGTAGAATTGGCTCTCGCGCAGCAAAGAGCGCCTGCGCCGGCGCGCCTCGTTCCCGTCGATGCTGCCCGAGCGCAGCTCCGCGTCGATCGCCATCTGCTTGCCAGGCATGGCGTCGAGCGTGAAGCGCGCTCCCACCTCCGCGACGCGCTCGCTACCTTTGGCGATCACCACGAACTGGATGATGGTCAAAATCAGGAAGATGACGCCGCCCACCACGTAGTTGCCGCGCACCACGAACTGGCCGAACGCGCGGATCACCTCCCCCGCGTCCGCCTGCAGCAAGATCAGGCGGCTGGAAGAGACATTGAGCGCCAGCCGGAACAGCGTCGTGATCAAGAGCAGCGTCGGGAAAGCTGCGATCTTGAGCGCGTCCCCGACGTAGAGCGCCACCAGCAAGATGGCCACGGAAGCGGCCAAGTTGGAGGCGAGCAGCAGATCCAACAGCGCCGTCGGCAGCGGCACCACCATCAAGCCGACGATGGCGATCACGAAGCCCGCCAGCGCGCCGTCCGCCAAGCCGAAGCGCGGGCGCCGCGCGCGAAGCCCCAAGGTCTGTGCTTGCGCCCCCCCCGCTGCGGCGGGCGCTACTGGATGAGCCGCCATGCTGCGCGCCGAGTGAAACCCGCCTCCGCCTCCCTGTAAAGCGGGACCTGAGCGGCCGCGCGCCTCCGTCAGCCCGGGCGGCTACACCCGGCGCTGGACGATCATCTTCTTGGGCACCTGCCCGGATTGCTCCAGGATCTTTCTCGCTTCCTTCTGCAGGAGCGGGTGCGTCTTCTTCATCATGAAGCCGCCGAGCAGGCGGATGTCCGTGGCCATCAGGCGGCGCAGGGCCTTGCGCATCGTGCCCAGATCGCTCTCGTACGCGGCGGCGTAAGCCTGGGCGCGGTACAGCTGCGGCCGGATCGGCTCGAACGCGGCGTCCTCCGGGTCGAACAGGGCGAGCAGCTCGGTCGCCTTCTTGGCGTCCCCCGAGCGGGCCAAGGCTTCGGCCTTGACGGAGGCCAGCATGGCGCGGGTGCGCGCATCCTGATGCCGGCTCATGTCGATGTTATCCACGAGCTGGCGCGCGGGCCCGACTTCGCCCTGCGTCAAATGAATCATCGCGCGCTGGCCGCGCGCCTCGTCGGCCACCGGCGCCATCACCTTGTTCAGGTTGATCGTCTCGAGCGTGGCCAGCGCCTTGCGCGGATCTTCCTGCAGCTCCAGCTGAGCTTTGGCGAAGACCGCGGCGGTGTCACCCTTCTTGAAGTCCGCCGAGAGCTTCTCCAGCGCGTTCTTGCGATCTTCGTCCGTCTCTACGTTGCTGAGAATGCTGGCAACACCGCGCGCCGTCTTGGCTTGGCGCAGCGTCCAGATCACGATCGCGATGCCGAGCCCGGTGAGCACCGCTGGCACGCCGAGCAAGATCGCGCGCCACGTGCCGGACGTGACGAAGGTCGAAATCGAGCCGAACAGGATCCAGGCGCCGGCTAGGATGAGCCCCAGCCGCAGCAACAGCGACTTCAGCGCACCGCCAGCCATCGGATCCGGCATCGCGGGGCGGCGCTGAGCGATCGTGCCGGCCTTGAGCTGCTCGCGCGCCGCCTTGCCAGCGCTGGGAGCCGAGGTCTGAGCTCGCTTCAGTTTGCGTGTCTCTCGTGCCATTCGCGCGTTTCTTAGCACCGCAGAGCGGCTGGACGGTTACGAATACCGGGCCGTACCGGGAGGAGGAAGGAGGCTGTCCGGAGGGGCGTCCGGCATCGTTTCGAAGCGGAAGTGGTTGAAAATACTCTGCAGCAGCGACAGCACCGGCACGGCCAACAGCGCTCCCCACAGCCCGAAAAAGTGCTCGCCGATGATCAGCGCGAGCACCACCAGGACCGGGTGAATCTTGGCGGCCACGCCGATGATCTTGGGGTTGAGCAGGTTGGCCTCCACTTGATGGATGCCCACGATCCAGAGCAAAACCCAGAGCGCGGTCCAGAAATCCTGCGTCAAGCCGATCATCACGGCCGGGATGGTGCTGAGGATCGAGCCGAAGATCGGGATGATGCTCATCACGCCGGCCACGATCGAGAGGATGGGCCAGTATTTCAGGTCGAACATCGCGAAGCCGATGGCCGACAGCACGCCGTTGACGGCGCAGATGAGCAGCTGCCCGCGCACGACCCCGGACATGCCGCGATCGATGCGCCACAGCAGGCGATCGAACCCAATGCGCGAGCGCGCCGGCAAGAGCGAGCGGAAGAAGCCGATGATGTCCTCGCGCGTGCCCATGATGTAGCCGGCCACCATCAGCGTCATGAACAAGAGGAAGATGCTGCGCGCGATCGCGCCCACCACCGCCTTGCCGACCGAAATCAGCTCGAAGGCGTTGCGCTGGATGTAGCCGACGGCTTCGTTGATGCTGCGCGCGGTGAGGTCCGAGACCTTGAACCTCTCTTGCTTATGGATGCCAGGGCCCACGCGCCAATGGCCCGGGCCCTGCTGCACCACCTCGACGCCGCTGCCGACGTGGAGCTCCACGCTGCCATCCGGCTTGGTCACGACGGAAAGCGCAGCCGGCTCTTCAACGGCCGGCTTCTTCAGCCGTGAGCGGTTGCGAAAGCCCTCCACCCACGCCTCGAGCTTGGGCCCGTACTGGCCCGAGAGCTCCTCGGCCAGGGACGGAGCCTCGCGCATGAACTTGGCGGACTCTTCGTAGATGCGCGGCGCGATGGCCGCGATCGAAAGATAAATGCTGCCCAGCGTGATCGCGTAGACGATCAGGATGGCGGCAGCGCGCGGCACGCGCCAACGCTCCACCCGTTCGACGAGTGGAGCGAGCACGTACGCGATGATCAGTGCCAGGATGAACGGCAGCAGCACCTCGCGTGCCCACACCAGCAGCGCCACGACGATGGCGCTGCTGATGCTCAAGAACGCGACCCGCTGCCGGGTCCAGCCGCCGCCACCCCCTCGGGTAGACGGCGGCTCTCGAACGCTGATCGGAACGGTCACCTAGACCTGCGGCCGTTCCTTGGGTCTCAGCTCTCGTCGTCCGCGGGCGCCGGAGGAGGCACCGACGCCGGCGTGGTCTTGATGGAACCGAGCTTGTCCTTGAGCAGATCGCCCAAGGTCGCGCCTTTACCAGCCGACTCGCGCTTCAGCACCTGGACGTGCTCGGCGACGTCGCTCTCGCCCGGGTTACGCATGCTGAGCGTGAGGCGACGATCCATGCTGTCCACGTTGGAGATCTCGGCCTTCACCTTGTCTCCGCGAGACAGGTTGGCGGAAACCGGGATCTCGTTGTTCGGGATGATGCCCTCGACGCCCTCTTCCAGGCGAACGAACGCGCCGTAATCGGCCACGCTGAGCACCTCGGCCGCCTCGACCACCACGCCCGGCTTGTACTTGTCGAGCAGGGTGGGCCACGGGTCGTCCCACAGCTGCTTCACGCCCAGGCTGACCTTCTTCTCGTCGTGGTTGATCGAGAGGATGATGGCCTCGACGTCGTCGCCCTTGTTGTAGAAGTCAGCAGGGTTGTTGACCTTGACGGTCCAGCTGAGGTCCGTCTTGTGGACCATGCCGTCCACGCCGTCCTCGATACCGACGAACACGCCGTAGTCGGTGAGCGAGCGGACCTTGCCGCCGAACTTGTCGCCCGGCTTGTACTTGTCGGAGAACAGGCTCCAGGGATCGGGCTCGAGCTGCTTGAGGCCGAGGCTGATGCGCTTGGCGCGCGCGTCCACCTCGAGCACCTGACACTCGATCTCGTTGCCGATCTCCATCAGCTTCGACGGGTGCTTGACCTTCTTGGTCCAGCTCATCTCGCTCACGTGGATGAGGCCCTCGACGCCCGCTTCCAGCTCCACGAAAGCGCCGTAATCCGTCAGGCTCATCACCTTGCCGCGGACGCGCTTGCCCAGCGGGTAAGCCTCTTCCACGTGGTTCCACGGATCTTCCTGCGTCTGCTTCAGGCCCAGGCTGACGCGCTCGGTCTCGGCGTTGTACTTGAGCACCTTGACGGTGACCTCGTCGCCGACCTAGAACACTTCGCCGGGGTGATTGACGCGACCCCACGACATGTCCGTGATGTGCAGCAGGCCATCGATACCGCCGAGGTCGACGAACGCGCCGTACTCGGTGAGGTTCTTGATGGTGCCGGTCACGACCATGCCCTCTTCGAGGGTCTGCAGAGTCTTGCTCTTCAGCTCGTCGCGCTCACGCTCGAGCAGCACGCGGCGGCTGAGCACGATGTTGCCGCGCTTCTTGTTGAACTTGATGACCTTGAACTGATAGGTCTGACCGATCAGCTTCTCCAGGTTGCGGATGGGCCGCAGATCCACCTGGGAGCCCGGCAAGAACGCTTTGACGCCGCCGCGGATCGTGACCGAAAGGCCACCCTTCACGCGCTGGCTGATGGTGCCCTCGATGATCTCGTCACGCTCGCAGGCGCTCGAGATCTCGTCCCACACCTTCATCTTGTCGGCCTTCTCCTTGGACAAGGAGATCAGCCCATCGTCACTCTCACGACTCTCGATGAACACATCGACTCGATCGCCGGGCTTGACGTTGAAAGCTCCGACGGCGTCGACGAACTCGCTCTTCGAGATCACGCCCTCGCTCTTGCCGCCGATATCGACGACAACGGAGTCGCGATTCACTTGCACGACCAAGCCGCTGACGATCTCACCCTCTCCGCCGATTTGGCCGTTGGGGGTTGCAGCTTGCGTGGCTTCGAACATGGCGGCGAAGCCGGCAAGGTCCGCGCCCTTGTTCTGGTTGGTGGTTTGAGTTTCAGTCATTAGTGGTAACAGTGCCTCCTTGGCCCCCGCAGGCTGGGTTCCACGCCACTGCTCGAGGGCAGACGACGGGCACACGCCTCGCGACGGACGCGCTCTGGTAGCGCACAGCGGCTCGCCAGTCAAACGTCAAACGTGGCGGAAAGCCGAGAGTTTGTGCGGCGATTCCGAAACGCAGTGACCGCTATGACACGGAGATCAGGGGTAACGGGTGGCAATCAGCCTCGCCAGCGCGCGCGCCTCACGCTCGAGCTCCGGCAGCTCGGGCGCCACGCCGCGCACGGAGGGTCCGGAAAAACCCAAGCGATCTCCGATTTCAGGCCGCTCCAACAGCCCCATCACGAGCTCCGGGCGACTGGCGACGACCACCATACCGTCCGGCGTCCCTGCCACGATCGCGCCGTCCGCTAGCGTGCAACCGCGCTCGCTCGGCTGCGAGCGGATTCCATCCTTTTCCAGCGCGTCGCACACGGCCCTCAGGGGGGGGAGGCCAGTCTCGGCCTGCAGCTGCAGGCCTAGCACCAGCACGAAATCCTCCGGCCCCGGTCCGACGCCGAACGCTAGCTCCCGCGCGCTGCCAAGGGTGCTCTCGCCCCAGCTCGCCGCGAGGACGCTCCGCCGCGCGCCGCGCGGATCCAGCGCGGCGAGCAGCGGCGCCAGCGCCGGCATGCGCTCGGCGTCCGTGAGC
>JAEYOT010000055.1 GCA_023411445.1 Pseudomonadota bacterium | reverse complement strand
CTACCATCGGTTTCCCGCACGGTGGTCACGCCGCCCGCGTCAAGCAGCTGGAGGCCGAGCAAGCGTTGGACGATGGGGCGCGTGAGCTTGATATGGTCGTGAACATCAGCCAAGTGCTGAGCGGTGACTTCGACGCCGTGCGCTCGGACATTGCAGGCGTGCTGCAAGTAACCCGCGCGCGCGGGCAGAAGCTGAAGGTCATCTTCGAGAACTGCTACCTGAACGACGCGCAGAAGGTGCGACTGTGCGAGATCTGCGGCGAGCTCTCGGTCGATTGGGTGAAGACGTCCACTGGCTTCGGCAGCTCCGGCGCGACGCTGGAGGATCTCAGGCTGATGCGGAAGCACTCGCCGCCTCATGTACAAGTCAAAGCAGCGGGCGGCATCGCGGACCTGGATACGCTCCTGAAAGTGCGAGAAATCGGGGCCACTCGCAGCGGCTGCAGCAAGACGCGCGAGGTGCTGGATGAGCTACGTCAGAGGCTCGCTCTTCCCGCTCTGAGCTGAAGCCAAGAGCGGGGAAGGGGGGCTCTCACGCTCGCCCGTGTCGCTCTGCTCGGCGCGCCGCTGCTCGAGCAGAGCGAGCAGACTCTCCCGCGTGACACCCAGTCGCTCGGCGACGCCGCGCGCCAACGACGTCTTGGCGACACCGGGGACGAAGCGGTAGGTGGGGCGGCCGCTCGGGCCCAGCTCGACCTCCAGGAATGCGAGCTCGACCGGGCGCTCGCGCTCCAGGCGCGCCGCCAAGCCCAAGAAGTGCGTGCTGATGAAGGCGACCGGGGAGAGCTCCCCCAAGAGCTCGATCAGGAGCTGGAAGATCTCTTCCCCCTCCGTGGGGTTCGTGCCCGAGCACAGCTCGTCGAGGATGGCCAGGCCACCGAACGGCAGGCTCTCGAACAGGCGACGGATGCGCGTCAGCTCCGTGCCCAGCCTACCCTCGGCTTGATCGGCTTCCGCCTGTTGTACGAGTGAGCCGAACATGCCGCTCCGCAGCGAGCGCTGCGCGGCTCGGGCGGGCACGAACAGCCCAGCCTGCGCGAGGAGCTGGGTGAGGCCTACGGCCTGGAGCAGCCGCGTCTTGCCGCCAGAATTGGGCCCCGTGATGATGCTGATGGCGTGCGGGGAGTGCTCTACGTCACACGGCACGGGCGAGCTGCTCTCCAGCAAGAGGAACGGGTTGAACACCCGCTCGAGGCGCGAACCTTGCGCGCTGCTCGACAGCTCGCTGAGCTCCGGCAGGCACACCTCCAAGCCCTTGCTGCGCGCGAGCTCACGAAAGCGGAGCGCAGCTACGTACAGCTCGAGGTCCAGCATCAGCTGGAACAGCGCGAGCCACACCTCCTGCATGTCGTCGAAGACGCCCTCGACCAGCCGCCCCAAGAGCTCGCTGCGTCGCACGTGGAGGCCTCGTAGCAGCAGGGAGAGGCGCGAGGCGAAGCGACGCCAGGGCGAGCTGTACCAGGGGTTCTTCCGGTTCTCGTCCACCCGCTGGATGGCGAAGCTGCGAATTTCGCCGTCGTGCCCGAGCCGAACGCGGACGTCGATGGTGGCGAGGTTGCTCTCGTAGTCGAGCAAGCTGCACAGGTGCGCCCAGCCTTCGGAGCGCTCAACGTCGGCGATGAAATCGCTCACGCGAGCGAGCGGACCTTCGGCCTTCGCGAAGGTGCGCCCCAGCTTCTCGATCGTGTTCTTGAGCGCGCGCAGGATGTCCAAGCGGCGCAGGACCGCCGCGCTGTGGCGAGCCCGCTCGCCACCGTGAAACAGCTCGAACAGGTAGCGCAGCTCGGCCACGCCCTGCAGGACGGCGCGCTGCAGCTCGCCGGAGGCGGTGAGCGACGCGAGCAGCTGCTGGCGGAAGCGGAGCGTCGCAAGGTCCGTGCTCGGATGGGTGAGCACGGCGAGCAGCGGGCGCTGCAACAGCGGGTAGCGGTCGCGCTTGCCACCCGGCGGGCACAGGCAGCGCGTGACCAGATCCTTCACGAACAGGTCGCGCGAGAACAGCTCCGCGTCGAAGCTCGTCGGCCCCGGATCGAAGCTTTTTAGCACCCGCTCGAACGCCTCGGGAGAGCTGCCGGTCGCGAACGCGAACGTGAGTGTCTCTGCGAACAGACGCGCGTCGAGGCGTAGGCGCGGCGTCGGCTCCAGCAGATCCGGCAGCTTCATTCAGTCGCTCAGGCTGGCTAGTCGCTCGATCAGCTGGGCTCGGAGTGGGCCGTAGCTCGCGGTCGCGCCGGGGGCGGGGCTCACGTCCTGCTTCGAATCGGTCGCCGCGAAGCGCTCGTAGAGCGCGGCGAACGACAGCCCTGATGCCGCCTCGGCAGCGCGCAAAGCGCCGCCAAGCGCCGAGCTATTGCCGACCGAGAGCGCGCGGATCTCGGCGCCGAACACGTCCGCCAACACCTGACGAATGCCGCGGTTCTTGGAGGCGCCACCGGTGACGCGGATCACCTTCGGCTGCTCGCCGATCCAATCCGAGTGCCGCTGCATGCTGAGAGCTTGGGCTTCCACGATGGCCCGCGCCAGCGCGGCGGGCTCCTGCCAGGCGACGAATCGCTCGCTACCAAAAAGTTCCACCTTCGGCGCCAAGACCTTCGGCGTCA
Source organism: Pseudomonadota bacterium (assembly GCA_023411445.1). Taxonomy (GTDB): domain Bacteria; phylum Myxococcota_A; class Polyangia; order Polyangiales; family Polyangiaceae; genus PMG-095. The sequence continues at coordinate 8,149 of JAEYOT010000055.1, read as the reverse complement.
TCTCGGGGATGAAAAACGGCAGCAGCAGGTTGCCTTGGTTCCCAGGCTTCGTTTGCTCCAGGATCGCTCGCTCGAAGGCGTCCCAGCTCAGGCCGGTCTTTTCTGCCACGCGCTCGCGAGCGAGCGAGCCGTTGGCGAAGCAGATCAGGCACATGAAACCGCCCGCCGGGTTGCCAAAGACGTGGCCGAAGCCGCGCGGATCCGTGAGCGGCTCGCGCATCGCCGCGAACACGGTGTCGCTCGTACCCATGCTGATCACGGCGGTGCCTGGCTCCGTGGCGCCCATGCCGACCAAGCTGGACGGGTTATCACCGGTGAAGGCGACGACGGGCGTGCCGGCTCGGAAGCCGTAGCGCGCGACGAAGTACGGCGCGATCTCACCGACGACGGTGCGCGACGCCGCCGCTGGCGGCAGCTTGGCCCGGAGATTCGGCGCGGTGGCTTGGAGCAGCGGCTCGCTCCAGTCCCCACGTGCCAGCTCCAAGAGGTTCATGCCTGCGCCGTCGCCGTGGTCGATCGGCGCGCTCTTGCCTACGAGGAGAGACGCCATGAACGAGCTGACGAGGTGGATCTCCGCCGTGCTCTCGTACGCCTCGGGCTCTCTCTGGTAAAATGCGCGGATCTGCGGTCCCGTGAAGCGCTCGATGGCGCGAGAGCCGCTGAGCTTGACCACGACGTCGTCACCGCCGACCGCCGCGGCGATCTCGCGACACTGCTGGCTGGTGGAGCTGTCCATCCAGATGGGCGAGGTGCTGCGGGCGAGCAGCGGCGCGACTTGATCGACCAGATCGCGCGTGCTGTCCCAAGCTGCGGCGTCCGAGAGGCGGCGCTTCAGGTACACGGAGCCGTGCTGCTGGCCGGCGCCGCTGATGGCCTGCACGCGCGCCAGGTCGTGCCCTTGCTGCTTGAGACGCGACAGCAGTTGGTCGAGCGCTGCCACCCACATCAGCGGATCGGCGTGCTTGATCTGAGGATCGGCGTGCTCCAGAAAGCCGCTCGGCGAGCGGTACTGAGGCAAGGCCTTGCCAAAATTGATGCTCTCATCCACCACGACTCGGCCCGAGTCCGTGTCGATGATCATGGCGGAGAGGCTTTGCGTGCTGGAGTCGAGACCCAGGTACAGTCCCATGGCCGAAGCCTAGTGCAGCGCGTCTGGCCTGCAGTCAATAATTGCGAGGTGTGAGCCGAAAGCGCTTGATTCCGCGAGGCCGTGGCGCAAGACGGCTGGGGCTGATCAACGTTTTGGCGCGCCGGGCTCCGAGATGACCGCTCCTTCCTCGATCGAGATCGACACCAGCCAGCCCTCGCTGGTGGTGGTGCGGTACCACCGGGTGCCGTCGGACGAGGACTTCGAGCAGTACCTGGCGGAGTACCTGCGCCTGCTCCAGAGCGCGTCGCGCGTGGGTGCGGTGTACGTGACGCCAGCGGACCTCCCGCTCACCCCTCCTCGTCACGTCCGGCTGCAGGCCCGGTTCATGAAACAGCACGGGGCCGTGATCCGCGAGCACGTCGTCGGCGTGGCATTCGCTTTACCGAGCCCGCTGATCCGGGGCGTGCTACGCGCGACCCTGATGCTGCAAACCATGCCTTGCCCGCACGTCGTCGTGGCGACCGAAGCTGAGGGCGTCGCGTGGGTGAAGGCGCGGCTGTGGACGGATCAGGTCCGTCGCATGAAGGTTAGCGGGCCCTGAGGGGCAGAAAGCGAGCTGGGATTTGGGTGTCACACGCGGAGCGCTGACGTTCACGCGCTTGTTCGTTCAAGGCAAGCCCCCGAAGGACCTGCGAAAGCGCTACCTGGAGGCCGTGCGGCTGCGCAAGTTTCAGCCCCTGGCTGCAGAGGACGAGGCGTCCGAGGCGGTCGGCTGGTGCGTGATCGAGCGGCCCTTCGACTTGGACTTCCAGCCCGATCGCATCTTCTACGATCGCTTCTTGCAGCTGGGCTTCCGCGTGGACAAGTGGAAGATCCCGGGCGTCCTGCTGAAGTCTCAGATCGCGGACGAAGAGCAGCGCATGCTGGCGCGCGCGGGCCGCGAGAAGCTGACGCGCGCAGAGAAGGAGGACATCAAGCTGCGCGTGATCGGGCGACTGCGCAAGAAGATCTTGCCCACGTCCCGCGCCTTCGACGTGCTGTGGGATCTGGACGCAGGCACGGTGCTGCTATTTACGCACTCGGTGCGCGCGACGGAAGAGTTCTGCGCCCTGTTCCAGAAGACCTTCGGCCTGGAGCTGCACGTAGACAGCCCCTACGCCGCTGCCGAGCGCGCGAATCTACCGCCGGCGCTGCGCAAGGCTTTCGAGAAGGTGGAGCCGCTGCGGCTCTCTTCGGGGCGCAACACCAAGACCGCGCAGCGCAAGGAAGAGGCGGGACAGCTCGCGCCCGCCGCGCGCGTAGCCAAAGCCTTGCCCCGCGACGAGGACGAAGCGGAAGAGGTAGACGACGAGCTGCAGGCGCTGATCGAGCGCATCGAGACGACGCGCTTTCTCGGCGCGGAGATGCTGCTGTGGGTGTGGCTACGGCAGGAGCTCGTCAACGAGCCTATCGCGGTGGGAGAAGGCGAAGCGGAGGTCTGGCTGGATCGCAAGCTGACGCTGGAGCACGTGCTGGACCGAGCGGAGCGCGTCGCGGTGAGAGGAGCGCAGCCGGCCGGCAGCGCCGAAGCGCGCGAAGCGGTGCGCAACATGAAGTTGCCGGTCGCGGCCCGGCTGGTGCTGCGCCTGGAGCAGCAGGATTTCGCGTTCGACTTCAACGCGCCGCGGTTCTTGATTGGCAGCGGCGCCGTGCCGGCGGTGCTGAAAGAGGAGAGCGACGACGCTTTCTTGGAGCGAACGGAGCTGATCGAGCGGCTCACGGCGCTGCTCGATGGACTGTTCGCTGCCTTCTTGCGTGAGCGGCTCGCGCCCGGCTGGTCCAAGGGCTGGGAGCCGGCGCTCGCAGCTTGGATGGATGAAGAGAGCATCCCGGCCAGCGCGCTGCGGGAGATCGCGGCCGTGACGCGGGCGGCCAAGAAGCGCTCCGCATGAGCGCCTGGCTCAGGCGAAGCAGCGCGCCACGAGCCACGCGCTGACGAACAGCGCGCAAGCGAGCGCGGCGGGTAGGTTCTGCGCCAGCGTGGGGTAGAACACGAGCACGAAGCCGTGCCCCTTGATCAGCGCGGCGAAGCTGGAGACGCAGAAGGGCATCAAGTACAGCCGAGCGACCTGCCAGCGCTCGAGTCGCGTCCTCCCGCGGCTGCCGTAGGCGGTGCTGAGGTACAGCCCAGTGCCGATGATGGCGCTGATCCCGAGCGAGCTGAGCCAGAGCCGTGGGCTCGGATCGAAGTAAGAGCCAACGACGAAGCCCCACCAAATCAGGTAACACCAGAGCACCAAGCGCGGCACGCTCAGCCCCGCCAGGTAGCCGAGCGGGCCGAAGCGGCGCGGTGGGGCGGACAGCTCGAGGCTCAACAGAACTGCCTGGGCTGACCGGTGGCTTCGATTACGCTCGTCCAAACGTCGTCACCGGGATCGACCTGTTTGCGGCTGCGCGTGGCGAGCGGCATCGGGACGTGGACGAAGCGGCCATGCCAGCGACCGATCAGCATCTCGGTGTTGCCGGCCATCGCCGCGTGCACGGCGTTGCGCGCCATGTTCCAGCAGTACACGCTGTCCGAAGGGGAGGCGGGCACGCTGCGGATGGCGTAGCTGGGGTCGATGTACTTGAGCGTGACGTCACGCTCCTCTTGACGGAAATGCTGCGTGATGCGGTCGCGCAGGAACACGCCTACGTCCCCCAGCTTGGTGTTGCCTGACTTGTCGGCGCCACCCTCGGCCAGTAGATCCTGCGCGGCGCCCTCTGCGACCACGATCACCGCGTGGCCCTGGCGATCCAGCACCCGCTCGATGTAACGCAGAACGCCGCTCTCCCCCTCCAGCTGCATGGGCACCTCCGGAATCAACACCAGGTCCACGTCAGTGGAGGCGAGCGCCGCGTTGCAGGCGACGAAGCCGGAGTGCCGCCCCATCAGCTTGACCAGGCCGATGCCATCGCGCGCTCCGGTGGCTTCGACGCGGGCAGCTCGGATCACCTCGACCGCGGCCGAATAGGCGCTCTCGAAGCCGAAGCTCCGGTCGATGAAATGAATGTCGTTGTCGATCGTTTTCGGCACGCCCACGACGCCGATCGGTAGGCCGCGCCGCTCGATCTCCGCGCCGATTTGCATCGCGCCGCGGATGGTGCCGTCCCCGCCGATCACGAAGAGCATGTCGAGCCCTAGCGCTTCCAGCGTGTCCACGAGCTTTTCCGGGGCCTGCCCGCCGCGCGAGGAGCCCAAGATGGTGCCGCCTCGGTGATGGATGTGTGAGACCGTATCGGGCGTGAGCGGCTCCGGCGTCCTACCGCGCGCGATCATCCCTTCGTAGCCATAACGAAAGCCGGTGATGCGCTTGACGCCGTAGCCGAACCACAGCTCCAGCACCAAGCCGCGGATCACGTTGTTCAAGCCTGGACACAGGCCGCCACAAGTCACGATGCCTGCGCGCGCCTTGCTGGGATCGAAGAAGACGCGGTTCCTGGGCCCCGCCAGCTCGAACGCTGGCAGCTGGCGCAGTAGCTCAGGCGAGGTTGGCAGCTGCGACAGACGGTCGTTGACCAGCACCTTGTCGGCCTCTCCGACGAAGTGCATCGCGCCTTCGCCGAGATGTGCGAGCGCCGGCGAAGGCAAGCGGCAGCGGCCGAGATCCTTGATCGCAACATCGCGCGCGGTGATGGTGCCAGGCGGGCCACCTGGCAGCTGCACGTCGAACGGCGCACCCTCCGCGAACGAAGACGGTGGTGGGCTCGAACCCGGGCGAGCAGCTTCCGCGCTCATGTGAGAGCAGCGTGCGCCGCGAGAAGTTTCGCGAGGGCGTCGCTCGGATTGCGGAAGCGCAGCCGGCCGCCCGTTTGAAGCCACCGCCACTGATGGGTGACCACTCGAGAACAGGAATCGTGAATTGGAATTAGTGAGGCAAAGCGCGACCAGGCGGTGCGTGAGCTTCTAAAATTTAGAAGCAAATTCAATCATTTGGCGGTTGGTTTGCTGCGCTTGCTTAAACACTGCTGTTCAGAGGTGGGGCAGGTCGACATGTTGCCAAACGTGTCGACCTGAGCTTTTGTCCTCGGCTTCGGGATTTCTGTCAGGGGTCTATCCTCAAAATGCGTCCTTCATCTTACCTAGGGTTGATTACAGGTCTGTCCGCACTCGTCGTGGCGCCGAGCGCTCACGCCGCCGAAGCGGGCTTCTCTTTTCAGGCCGACGGCTCGGGAGCGAGCGCGAGCGGCTCAGCAACCGGCGACGGCGGCGGCGACGGCTTCTGGCGGAAGTTTCGGCCCACGCCGATGGCGCTGGAGCTCGGCATTTACGGCGGCGCTGCCATCTTCTCCAAGCAGCACAACTTGCAAGACCTGCAGGTGATCGCCAACCAGCCTCCGGCTAGCGGTCACCAACAGATCGCTCGCCCGGGTTTGGACCTGGGCGTCCGCGCCGGCTTCTATCCGCTCTCGTGGCTAGGCGTCGAAGGTGAGCTCGGTGTCATCCCGACCAGCACCAGCATCACGGATGACTCGGCGACGATCTGGACCTACCGGCTGCACGCCATCGCGCAGTACCCGCGGTTCCGCATCGTGCCGTTCGTCGTCGTCGGCGCCGGCGGCATGAATTTGAAGAGCAACGAGACCGGCCTGGGCGACGACAGCGATCCGGCGCTCTACTTCGGTGTCGGCGCCAAGTACGCCATCACCCGCTACATCAGCGCGCGCCTGGACGTGCGCGACAACTTGATGCAGCAAAACCGCGAGCCCCCTCAGATCGAGGAGGGCGACCTGGTGCAAAACTTCGAGGTGCTGCTCGGCCTCTCGTTCACGCTAGGCCGCACCGGTGATGAAGCGCCGCCGCCGCGCGACTCGGACGGCGACGGTTTCATTGATACGCAGGATGCCTGTCCGATGCAGCCGGGCGTCGCGCCCAACGGCTGTCCGGCGCCGGTGGCACCGGCGGACACGGACAAGGATGGCATCCCGGACGCTCAGGATCCCTGCCCGACGGAAGCGGAGGACGGCGCCGAGCCCGCGCCCGCCGACGGATGTCCGAACAAGGACGTCGACGGCGACGGCGTGCTGCTTCCGGATGACAAGTGCCCGGACGTGAAGGGCACGCCGCCGGATGGTTGCATCCACGATCAGGACGGCGACGGCATCGTCGACGAGCAAGACAAGTGCGTGGACCAGCCGGAGACGAAGAACGGCTTCCAGGACGAGGACGGCTGCCCAGATGAGCTGCCCAAGGAAGTCGCCAAGTTCTCGGGTGTGATCAAGGGCATCAATTTCGACTTCGGCAAGGCCACCATCCGCAAGGATTCGAACAAGCTGCTGGACGAGGCGGTGGGCGTGCTCAAGCAGTACCCCGAGCTGCGCATCTCGATCAGCGGCCATACGGACAACGTGGGCGACGCGCAAAAGAACCTCGAGCTATCCGAAGCTCGCGCCGCTGCCGTCAAGGAATACCTGGTCGGCAAGGGCATCGAGCCGGAGCGCATCGAGACGCGCGGCGCTGGCATGAACGAGCCTGTCGCCGACAATGCGACGGACAAGGGTCGTCAAGAGAATCGTCGTATCGAGTTCAAGCTGCTGCAGAAGTGAAGAAATTCGACTTCGAGCGCGACTCGAAGTCCGCTGAATAGCCCGAGGAGTCAAATATGCGAAGCAAAGTGATCTGGTCTTTTCTTAGTCTGGTAGCGGTGTCTGCTGCCGCGCTCGTGTCCGGCTGCGACAACGACGCCACCATCGCCAAGAGCGGCATTGGTGAATCGTGCGACAGCGCGGCGGACTGCGCCGACGGCCTGAAGTGCCTGCAGGGCGCCTGCTACAAGACCGCGCCCGGCGGCGGCGAAGGCGGCGACGGCAACGGCGTTGGCCCCACGCCTCCCGTCTTGGGTGGTGAGGGCGAGAGCTGTACCCGGCGCGCCGACTGCGAAGACGGCCTGGCCTGCTTCAACCAGCGCTGCGCGAAGGACGTGAACGGCGAGGGCGGCGAGGGCAACATCCCGACCATCCGCCTCGGCCAGCTCGGCGAGACGTGCTCGGTCAGCGCGGACTGCGATCCGAAGCTCGCCTGTCTCCCCGGCGGTTTCGGGCAGGCCGTCCCCCTCGGCTACCTGGGCGTGTGCAGCCGTCCTGTCGAGTCCTACACACCCACCGGTAAGAGCTGCAGCGCCGAGTGCGTGGAAGATGCGGACTGCTGCACGCTACCGGTTGCTCTGCACGTCGCTTGGTCGGCGGTTTCCGTTCCGGACGTGAGCGAGCCGTACGGCACGGGCGCTCAATCCTGCGCCGAGCTCGCGGAGCTGATCGGCGCCAGCAACTGCGCTACCGCTACTGCCGGTACCCAGCTCGCCGCGCAGTGCTTCGCGCAGGCTGCTTATTGCGAGTGCGACGACACCTGGTCGTGCAACGAGGGCCAGTGCTCGTACGTCGCCGACTGCGAGACGGACGGTCCGAACCCGGGTGGCTGCCCGCAGTTCACGCGCTCGGGCGCCGCGCTCGTGCTGACGTGCGACGAGGACTCCGAAAAGTGCGAGGCGCCCGCTGCACCGTGCAAGAAAGACGCTGACTGCGAGGACCAGTACATGCTGGGCACCAACGCGGCCGACATCTGCGGGGCGGACGACTGCGTTTGCTACCAGCAGACCGGCTGCTACCGCGCCTGCAACGGTCCGCTGGACTGCGAGCCCGGCTACACCTGCAACGATGACAGCGTGTGCGAAGCCTTGCCCGAGTGCACCACCAACGAAGATTGCACTTTTGCAAATAGCGACCCGCGCCTGACCTGCGTGGAAGGCAGCTGCTTGCGGAGCTGCATCACGACCTACGACTGCTACGGCGGCATCGGCGTCGCGGCTCTAGACATCGCCAGTACGCAAGTCTGCTACGAGGGCGCTTGCCATCCGATCGGTTGCTCGTCGGACGACCAGTGCAGCACCTATTCCTCGGGCCAGTACGTGAAGATGTTCTGCGTCGATAGCGCTGAGCCCGGCCAGGGCGGCGTGCGGTCCGCCATCACGGACTGAGCAACACGAACAGGGCTACAGCAAGTAGCTGAGGAGCGACCCACCACGGCGCAAGCCGTCGGTGGGT
>JAEYOT010000043.1 GCA_023411445.1 Pseudomonadota bacterium | reverse complement strand
ACGATCACCTGCGCGCGGAGTGGGCGATCGCCGCCGCCGCTGGAGCCGGTACCCAAGCGACGCACGCGGGGCTCGCCAGGCACGGAGGGAAACGAAGATCGTGACGGCGGTCCGGCCATCCTCGGGCTTGCGCTCAATCGTCGAGCAGCGCGTGGACGTTCTGCCCAGGCTCTGCCCGCACCAGGGTGGCCGCCAGATCGAGCGCCTCGGGCATCAGGCCCTGGACCTGCGACACCACTTGCTCGACGACGTTCCTCGCCTCTTCCAGGCTCGGCCCCGTCATGGCCACCGCGAACTTCAGCGGCCCAGTCCGGCCCGCTGTGGCGGGCACCAAGCTGAGCAGCAGCATCTCCGTGAGCTCCAGCACGCGCTGCGCGGCGCGCCTCAGCGCCAGCATCTCCAGGATGGTCGGGCGCTCGCTGACGTGCCGGTTGGGTCCGCGGATGTGGTAGCGCGCGATCGACAGCGGCGCGTTCGCCCACTCCGCGTAGGCGCGCTCGTCCTCCACGGCCCGCACCATCTCTTCGCGCTGGAACAAGCCCGTCAAGCCGTCGCGCCGGAGGAGGTACGCGCGGGCGCGCTCGTGCTGCGGCGAGCGATCCTGAAAGCTCACCAGCTTGACCCGCGACTCACCGAGCTGCAGCTCGGCGCCGTGCAGCACCGCGACCGTCTTCTTGCGCTCGTAGCTGTGATCCGCGTACGTGCCGTTCGTGCTGCCCACGTCCTCGATGGTCCAGGAGCCGTTCTGACAACGCAGCACCGCGTGCGCGCCGGACACGGTGGCCTCCGGCATCACGATGTCCTGCCCCGCGCGGCGGCCGATGGTCATCACCGGCTTCTCCAGCGAGAACATCATGCCGGCGGCGTCGGGCGCGTTGGTGCAGTACGTGACGAGCAAGGACTGCCCGCCCGGAACGAACGCCTCGCTCGCCGAGCGGCCGGGAGGAGCGCCGGGGTTGATGCGCTCACGCGGGATTTGCACCTGGCTCGTGGTGAGCGAGCTGGGATTGAAGAAGCGCAGGTGGCGCGCGCTCGGCCGCGAGCTGGGGTCATCGCCCAAGCAGCGGAAGATCTGCTTCACCTCGTCGACGGAGAGCCCCGAGGGCACGTCGAACATGATCTGCGAGCGCATCGGCTTGGAGCGAGGCCGATAGCCCGGCTCCGGCACCCGGCACGTCCACATCTCCCAGAGCGTGAGGCCCAGGGCGTACATGTCGTCCTCTGGGCTGGCGCCGCCGGAACGGAGGCGCTCGGGCGCCATGTAGTTCGGCGTGCCACCGTCGGGTGGTGCGCCCGGCCGACGAGCGCTCAGGCGCGCGCGCTCCTGCGCGAAGCCGAAGTCCAAGATGATGGCGCGATCGTTGGTGACCATCACGTTGCCCGGCTTCAAGTCACCGTGGACCAGGCCTTGGGCATGGATGGCGGCGAGCCCGGCCGAGGCTTCGCTCGCGATCTTTCGAAATTCATCCGCGGTGTAACCGCCCTGCGCCTTACGCCGACGGATGTGCGTGTGCAGCGTCTGCCCGGCGATGTGCTCCATCACTAGGATCGGCCCCCAGGGGCTCGGCGCCAAGTCGTGCACGCGGCACACGTTGGGATGGCTCACGGAGCGCGCGAGCAGCAGCTCTTGCCGCAGCGCTTCGTCGTCGCCAGGCATGCGCGATTCCTCACGCACGACCTTGAGGGCCACAGGCTGTTGGGTGCTCCGGTCGTAGGCGAGAAACACCTCTCCCATGCCCCCTTTGCCGAGGCTTTGCCGGATCTCGTAGCGGTCGTTGACGACGGTGCCGTGGCCTAACGGCGGGATGTTCTTGGACGCCTGAACCATCTTGCCCGACTGGGGTCTTCGGTAAGTCGTCCTAGCGTCTCCGATCTCTTGCCGTACTGCAATCCGTATCGGCAGCGGCCCCCCAGCCCGTCTGGCTCGGCCCATCGGCGCCGAGAAATGCGCCGGAACGAGCCGAAAGGACCCCGTGGTAAGGTGCCGCGGCCGCGACGCCGCGCGCCCCGCCCAGGTGGCGAGCGGCCACGCGAAGCCAGGAGGAGCGCCATGACCGTTCAGCCCACCCGAATCCTCGTCCTCTGCGTCGGTCTCACCCTCGCCGCCGGCTGCAAGAACGACGAGGCTTGCACGAAGGCTCGCCACCAAGCCACCGACGTCTGGAAGACCATCTACGAAACGGCCGGTAAGAACAAGGTCGCGCCCACCATGGGCATCGACGAGCTGCCTGCTGACAAGAAGGGTCACCACGTGGCAACGTGGGGCACCATCGAGAAGTACGCCGACATGATCGCGAGCGCCTTCGCCTACGCCAAGATCACGTGGAACACGGCCAACCCCGCGCAGCAAAAGGCCAACGCCGCCTGGGACGCCTACTTCGCCAAGGAGAGCTTTCGGACGTTCGATACGCAGCTGCGCGACGCGAACGACAAGTTCCGAGCCGTGGCCGACGCCTGCGCTGACTGAACCGCTCGAGCTCGGATGGCAGCTCCGCCCACAAGCTGCGCGTCAAAGGAGTTTCGTACCGCTGCAATCAGAAGCGGGGCGTCGAGCCGCGCTGCGCCATGACGATCTTGTTGCCGTAGGCAGGCGGCGGAGCGACCAGCGGCGGCGGAACATCCCGCCGGCGGGGGGCCGGAACGGCCCTGGTTTCCACGTCGATCGAGCGGGGCGGTGCTTTGACGGGAGCTTGCGCCGCTGAGCCACACGCGGTGGACAGCATCGCCAGCGTTGCAGCGGCCAGCAGTGAGTACAAGTGCCGCATAGTATCAATCTAGCAACACTTGGCGCTTCCGCCAGTCCGCCGGCCGATTTTTGCGCGCGCCGCTGGCGCGCTCCGTACGGCTACTTGTCTCGTACGCGCAGCGTGACTCGCGCGAAGTCCATACCGCCGCGGTTATCGTGCGAGACGGCCCACAGCTGCAGCGGCCCTGGCGCCTTCGGTGCGCGCAGCTCACCCCGGTACTTGGCGTTGAAGCCGGTGCTGCTGTCGTTCAGCAGGCGCACCTCGGACATGCCACCGCGGTCGACGTAGTAGTTGATCCACATCTGCTCGGTCACTTCCGAGCCGAAGAGCTTGCTGCTCACGGTATCGATCTCGACCACGTCGGGGGAGATCAGCGGAGCGATCTCGATCTCGGGACACGAGAAGTCGCCGTCGTCCGCGCAGGGGGCCACGCAGCGCTCCGGCTCGACGTCGCAGTCCACCTCCACGGGCGGCGCCCCCTGGCAGGTCGCTCCGACGCAGTCCGCCGTGACGGGCTTGCCGGCGACCAAAAACTGCCCCTGCCCCGCTTCGTCCACGGTAAATTCGGGGTTCGCGTTGGCGGCGTCGGCAAACGAGTAAATCGTGGTGTAGCCAACCACGAAGTCCTCCGAGCCGAGCGGCTCGTCCTGCTCGTCCAGGCAGCGCACGGGCAAGCCCGTAGAGCTCGAGCCGCTCCCCGCATCCATGGCTAGGTCCAAGCGACCCGCGCACACCGCGAAGAACACGATATTCACGCCGTAGCGACCTTGCCCGGGCTCGACCGGCCTGCTGGAGATGATGTCGCGCGGCATCGTGACGTCGATGCTGTCCTGATCCAGCTCGATGCGCGGGAGCTCGCCCGCGGCGATGGCCGCTGCGTACTGCTCGAAGCAGGCGTAATAGAGATCTGCCGGTGGGTTGATGCAGCCGTCGATGAACAACCGCTGGACGGGGCGCGGGCTCCGGGGATCGCTCTTCGCGTCGTGCCAGAGCAGCTGCAGGTTCACCTGCTCGCCGGGCTGCGCGTAGGGCTTGTCCTTCTTCAAGCCGAGCACGCGTAAGGTCTTGATCTCGTTACTGCGATCGAACTCGGGACCGCAGCCCACGGCGCCCGAGAGCAAAAGCGCGCCGCACAGAGCGACAGATAGGCGCCTCATAGCTCACCTCGCAGACCGATGCTGGGGATGATGGGGATGCCGGTCTGGTACCCTTGCCGGCTGTAGTCGAAGTTGTAGATGAAGCCCTCGGCCGCCGGGTGGTTGTACACGTTCTGCACGTCCAAGTACGCCGAGAGGGCCCAGTCCTTGAACTGCCAGCGCTTGTCCACGCGCACGTCCATCTGGTGGAAGAGCGGCAGCCGCGTGGTGTAAGGCTCGCCCTGCAGCGGCACGTAGGTGCCGCCGTCCGCCGCGTAGATGGCCGGCAAAGAAGGCCGCCCCACCACCGGAGTGTCCAGAGGACCGGAGACGATACGGAAGCGCGCACCGAACTCCCAGCCGCGCCCGAGCCGGTAGCTGCCGAGCAAGATCAGGTTGTGCGTCTGGTCGTACTGGAACAGGTACTCCTCGTCGCCCGGGTAGTCTTGGCGCACGCTGCGCGCCAGCGTGTACGCCACCCAGCCGAAGAAGCGATCGTCTGGCTTGTACTTGAGCAGCATCTCAATGCCCTCGACGTGGCCAAGACCCAAGTTGTTGTAGACGTAGCCGCTGGGGCCCGGGCCACGCGAGACCTGATCCGTGAGGTGCTTGTAGAAGCCTTCGACGCTGAGCTCGATGTGGCGAGTGAGCTCCTGCTCCACGCCGAGCGAGTAGTGCACGGAGCGGTTGGACGACAGGTTCGGCGTCCCGAACACCTCGTCGGTCTCTTGGAACTCCGGCGGCTGCGCGAACACGCCGGCGCCGCCCTTGAGCGTGGTGCGACGCACCATGGCCACGCCGCTCGCCTCGTCGGCCTCACGCCCCTTGACCAAGTCATAACGAGCGTTGATGCGCGGGCTGAAATCCGCGTGACCGGAGTCCCGCGCGAAGTCCACGCGCGCGCCCGGTACGACGCGCAGCCGCTCGGTCGGCTGCAGCTCGGCCTCCAAATACCAGCCGGGCCGGAACGCCACGCCCGATGAGCGAGACTCCTGCAGCGGACGCGTGGCGAAAGGACCAGACTGGGGCTCGCCCGGCCGAGGCGGCTCCGGTGCGCGCGCCAGCACGTCGAACGGGCCGACGCTGAAGTCGAAGCCGGCGTTGACCTTCACGCCCTTGGTCAGCTTGAAGGCCAGCTCTTCGCGCCAATAAATCGGGATCAGCTCCAGGTCGAACTTGAAGATGCCGAGGCCGAAATCGAGCCTATCGCGCCCGATGCTGAGCATGCTGCTCAGCTCGACGTCGCGCGATAGCCGAAGCTCGTTCAGCGCCTGCACGCGCACGAAGGATTGGCCAAACTGCAGGTTGCCGCCGAAGGCCGGATCCTGCGCAGCCGGATCCGTGATGATGATCTCGAAGCGATCGTCCGAGCCGAACGCGCGCAAGCTGGTGCGCGAGCCCGGCGTGTTGTGCTCGACGATCAGCTGATAGTCCGAGTACACCGGCGCCGCGGTGACGCTCGAGCCGGCCTCTTCCAGCACCGGCTTGAGCCACTGGTCGAACCAGCTGTAGCGACCAGCGGCGGCGAAGCTCCAGTTGCCGGCGATGGGCCCTTGCACGAGCGCGCGCGCGTCGATCAAATCCAGCTGGGCCATGCCGTGGAAGCAGCCCTCTTTGTCCAGGCGCTTGCCGTAGTCCCCCCGGCAGCTGACGTCCGGCTTGCGCAGCGCCACGTCCACCACGCCGCCGGACAGGCGCCCGTACTTCGCGCTGAAGTTGCCAGGATAGAAATCGATCTGATCCAGCAGCTCCGTCGGCACCACGCTAGAGAGACCACCGAAGTGGTAAATCAGCGGGACGTCCGAGCCGTCGATGAAATAGCCGGTGCCTTGGGGAGCCGAGCCGCGCACGATCAGCAAGCCGGCCAGCCCTGGCGGGCGCGCCACGCCAGGCAAGCTCTGCAGCGAACGCAGCGCGTCCCCGCTCGTACCGGGGATGCGGTTGATCTCACGCCGCTCCAGCGTGCGGCGCGTGACCTCGCGCGGGGGGCGCACGCCCTTCACGGTGATCTCGATGCCTTCGCTGGCGGGGGCGACGCGGTACGTGACGTCGATACCCTCACCGGCGACGATCTCTTCTTCGCTCTCGTACGGCTCGTAGCCGGGCGCGTTCACGCTCAGCTTGTACTTGCCGGGCAAGAGCTGGGGCAGCTTGAAGCTACCGGCTGCGTCCGTGGCGACGCGCTGCTCGCTGCCGTCTGCGGCGACGATCACGATCTCCGCGCCGCTGAGCGGCGCGTTGGTGCCGGCGATGTACAGCTTGCCGTCCAGCTCACCGTGAGTCGGCGGCGGGGCGGGCGGCGCCTCGACCGGCGTGAGCGTGAAGTCGTAAGCGTACTTGATCTTGACGGCGAAGGGCACGCCGTCGCGCGTGGCCGGCTTGAACTTGAACTTCAGCGCCGCGGCCTGCGCTGCTTCGTCGAAGCCGTAGCCGGCGGGCTCGGCCACCTCCGCCGCGGTGACGTTGCCCTCTTTGTCGATGGTCAGCCGCAGCACCACGGTGCCCTGCACGCCGGCCTGCTCGGCCTCGGGCGGATACGGCGCGCTCTCGAAATGCAGGATCTCCGGCATCACGATGCCCGGCTGCTGGGCCTCCGGCTGGGGCTCGGGCTGCTTGACGATGGCGCCCGTGCTGCCGCTCGGTACGGATCCGCTCCCCGACTGCTGCGCGAAGGCCAAGCCCGGCGTCAGGAGCAAGAGAGACGGGAGAACGTGCCCGAGCGTCCACAGCGAAGCCGCACCTCGCCGCCTGCGACCACTCCGATCCAAGGCGCTGCTCACGGGCCCCGATGTAGTGCGAATCCCCAAGGCTGACAAGACCTTGGCGGCGGCCGTTCCCTGAGAGAAAAGGCCAAACGAAGGAGCTTTACCCTGAAGCTTGCAACCTGGAACGTGAACTCGATTCGAGCGCGCCTCGACCACATCTTGGACTGGCTGGAGGCGGAGCAGCCCGACGTGCTCTGCATGCAGGAAACCAAGGTTGAGGACGACGACTTCCCGAGCGACGAGCTGCAAATGCTCGGCTACGCCGTCGCCATGTCGGGCCAGCCGACGTACAACGGCGTGGCGATTGCGTCGCGCCTGCCCATGAAAGACGTGCTGATCGGGCTGGTGGAGGCGCCGGACGACGCCGACAAGCGGCTGATCACCGCGACCGTCGCCGGCATCCGCGTGATGTCCGCCTACATCCCCAACGGTCGCAGCGTTGGCTCACCCGCCTTCGCGGAGAAGCTGGCCTGGCTGGCTCAGCTGCGCCGCACCCTGAGCGAGCGTGAAGCCGGGCGCGACGTCTTCTTGGGCGGAGACTTCAACGTGGCCAGCGACGAGCGGGACGTGTACGCGCCCGAGGCGTTCCGCGGCCGTGGGGATTTTAACCCCCGCGAGCGGCGCGCGCTGGCCGAGCTTCGCAAGCTGGGCGTCGTGGACGCCGTCCGGCGCTT
>JAEYOT010000031.1 GCA_023411445.1 Pseudomonadota bacterium | reverse complement strand
GCCCGGAGCCGCGCGCTGCGACGAGCCCTGACCCCGCGCCGGTCGCAGCCCCGGAGCGGTCCGCTCAGCAGCAGCCAGCGAGCGGCGGTGGCGGTTGGGGTGGCGTCTCCGGTCAGGGCGGGGGAGGCAGCGGCGGTGAGGGCGACGGCGGCGGTGGCCGCGGCGGCGTGGGTGGGGAGGTCGGAATCAATGGAGTCGCCAGCCAGGCCCTGGCTGCCACACCGGGCGAGCCGTGTGGTGCGAGCACGTGCGGTCCTGGGCAACGCTGCTGCAACGCGAGTTGCGGCACCTGTACCGAGCCGGGCCAGACCTGTTCGCCAGCGCGCTGCGACGTGCCCAGGGCTACTAGTGCCGCCTGCGGCCCCAGCACCTGCAACGCCGGCCAGGTTTGCTGCAACGCGAGCTGCGGCATCTGCACGGCGCCAGGCGCATCCTGTGACGCCGCGAGCTGCAGCGGCGCTCCGCAGATCCCGAGCAGCGTTCGTTGCGGCTCGACTCAATGCAACAGCGGCCAGGTGTGCTGCAATCCCAGCTGCGGTATCTGCGCGGCTCCGGGCGAGTCCTGCTCGACGACGCCCTGTGACTGAGGGCATGAAGCCTGATCGAGCGCGCGTGGCCGTCACAATGGGGCGAGTCGACGCAGTCCGGGCCGCGACGCGTCGCTGACGCTGGTGTCATGCGCGGTCCGAATCCTGCAGCTGGACCGACACACACATGGCTTTGGGCATCGTGGGCCTCGCTGGAATCCACCAATACGTGCATGACCTCGAGGAGAGCCGACGCTTCTACGTCGACGGGCTGGGGTTCGATGAGATCGGGCGTAGCTCGGGCCAGCTCGAGCGAGCAGGTCGCCAGCGTTCCCTCGTGTTCCGCTGTGGCGACGTCGTGGTCACCTGCTCCGCGCCGCTTGGGACCGGCGGGCGCGCGTGGCGCTACCTGTCGCGGCACCCGGAAGGCGTGGGCGCCGTCGCGTTCGAGGTCGCGGACGTCGAGCACGCCTTTTCCCGTCTGGAGGCGAACGGCGCGACGCCCATCTCCGACGTGCTGTGGCAGCGCGACGAGCACGGCCGGATCGGAACCTTTTCGATCACGACGCCGCTCGGGGACACCACGTTTCGCTTCATCGAGCGACGCGGTCACCGCGCGCTGTTTCCGGGCATGGAGACGTATGACATCCCGCGCGTTGGCGCCGGGCACGTGGGCGCGCTCCACGTGGACCACATCACCGCGAACTTTCGCACCATGAAGCCCGCCTTGTTGTGGCTGGAGCACGTGCTGGAGCTGAAGCCGTTCTGGGACGTGGAGTTTCACACCCAGCAGACGAACGCCAAGCCACACGGCTCCGGCCTGCGCTCGCGAGTGATGTGGGACCCGGGCAGCGGGCTCAAGCTCGCCAGCAACGAGCCGCTGCGCCCGGCGTTCCATCGCTCGCAGATCGAGCTGTTCTGCGACGACAACCGCGGCGACGGAGTGCAGCACGTCGCTCTCGCCGTGAGCGACATCAAGAGCGCGGTGCGGCGCCTGAAGCAGCGCGGCGTGCAGTTGATGCCGCCGCTGCCCGGCTACCGCGAGCAGCTGGCCCGCCATCTGCCGGGCGCCGTGACGGACGCCGCCGAGCTCCTGGAGCTTGGCATCTTGGTGGACGCGGGCACCTTACCCGAGCAGTACTTGCTACAAATCTTCCTCAAGGAAGCCGCGCTGCAGCACGGCCGCACGGACGCAGGTCCGTTCTTCTTCGAGCTGATTCAGCGGCACGGCGCCGCCGGCTTCGGGGAGGGCAACTTCAAGGCTCTGTTCGATGGCATCGCTACCCAGCAGGTGGCTCGCGTCGGCTGACGCGGCGGCGTAAAGTGGCCTCGTGACGGCCGACGCGGTTCCCGAGTGCTTGCCCTGCGGCGCCTGCTGCTTCTCACAGCTCGAGCAATACGTGGCCGTCACGGGCGACGACTACGCGCGCCTGGCGGACTTGGCGGAGCGCTTCGTCGTGTTCGACGGACACCGCGCCTACATGCGCATGGAAGCGGGGCACTGCGCGGCCCTGGCCGTCGAGCGCGCATCCGGGCGCTTCGTGTGTCAAGTGTACGAGCAGCGCCCGCAGACGTGCCGGGATCTGTTGCGCGGCTCGGGGGCGTGCCGCGCGGAGCGAGAGGCCAAGGCGGAGCGGCCCCTGGCCCTGCTGCGCCAAGCTCAGAGCAAGGCCTCAGCGGAGAGCTGAGGGCCCGCTTGGATGCGGCGGGCGATGGTCTCCACCATGAGCTCCCGATCGCTCGCGAGTAGCTGGGTGTGGTCCACTTGCGGTAGGTAGTCCAGCGTCACGAGGCCTCGAAAGTCAACGCCCGGGAACTGCTTGCCGAGCTGCGAGCGGTGATTGAAGCGCTCGCGCATACCGGCGGTGTAGATGAAGTGTACGCGCACCTCCCGCTCCAGCAGCTGCCGGAGCAGCGGCTCGCTCTCCTCCCGCTCGAGGTAGCGGTAGCTCACGGCGCGAGACTGAGGGCTCGGGCTCGGTCGATACAGCCCCGCGGCGCGGAGCAGGCGACGTCCGACGCGGTAGAGCGCGTGACGAGCGGCCCAGCCCGACGTGCGGTAAGCGAAGGGATCGATCATCACGACTTGTTGCACGCGCGAGTCACTCGCAGCGGCGCGGAACGCGTCCTCCGCGCCGGAGCACAAGCCAGCCAGCGCGATCGGCACGTTGCCAAAGCGCTCCGCCACGTGCTCGATGGCGGCGGCGATTTCCAGCGCCGTGCGTTCGGCGAGCGGTCGCCCCGAGCTATCGTTCGGGGAGTCTCCCACGCCGCTGAGGTCGAAGCGCAGGCTGGCCACTCCCACCCTGACCAAGCGGCGCGAAGCCTCCGTGTAGAGCCTGAACGGCCCGTGCTTCGGCAAGAGCCCGGCGCTCACCCAGATGGTCACGGCGCGGGGCGCGCCAGCCGGCTCCGTGATGATGCCAGCCAAGCGCTGATTCGGGCCGAAGCGGCTGCACTGCTCCTTCACGGCGTCCCCTGCACGAGCCGAGCCAGCTCGCTCGAGATGTGTCGGTCGGCGATGACGTCTTCGAGCGCGCTGATGTCGCTCCAGGAGCAGTCGAAGTGCAGGTGGTGCGCGGGGGAGCGCTGCCGCGCGAGCGCCGTCTCGAGCCGCAATGTGCCGAGCTCGCCCTGCGCAGCCTCGGAGTAGATCAGGCCCAAAAGCTCACCCGGGCGAGCACGCGGCGGGCGGAAGTTGAGCCAACCGTGCGGCGCGATGCTGAGTAGATACTCGCGCTGCAGCCGCGACAGCTCGGCCAGGTGCTGGGCGCCGCTCTCCACCGCGTCCCACAGCACGAGCCGGTCGAAGGAGAGCGCTGCCGCTGCCAAGAGCAGCGCACCGAGTCGGACGCCAACGGCGGTCACGCGCCTGGCGCCTGTGCGCGCGCTAAGCTCCGCGTGAGCGTCCGCGATGTCGCGCTGCCAGCGCTTGGGGGAGACCGCTCGGCTTTCGCCCCCAGAATCCCCGCAGCCAAAGAAGTCGAAGCCGAGCGTCGGTACTCCCGCGCTGGCCAGGCGCTTGGCCAGCTGCGTGAGCACGAAGCGCGCCCGCACCTGCTCTTGCCCCACGGGACCGACGAGCAGCGCTGCGTGCTCGGCTGGCCCCTCGCCGTGCAGCACGCCATAAAGGTCCCGCTCCTTACCAAAATGAAAGATGCTCGGCACCTGACTGGCGCGCTGGGCCGCGATGGCGCCGAGTGGCGGGGATGCGCGGCCTAGCCGGCGATCGCAGTCTGCGGCCACGAGCGCGAGCGGCTCGCGCAACAGGGTCATGCCGTCCACGCTGACGCCGAGCCGCCGCTCGCTTCGCGCGCTGAGCGTCATGGCCAGCAGGGAATGCCCGCCCAATTCGAAGAAATTGTCGTCGCGGCTCACCTGCGGTAAATTAAGGATCTCTTGCCAGAGCTCGGCGAGCAGCTGCTCGGTGACCGTGGCGGGAGCGGTGCCGCCGGAGGCTTCTCGTCTTGGCGGCGCGGGCAAGGCTCGCCGATCGAGCTTCAAGTTGTGGTTGAGCGGCAGTTGGTCCAGGCGCAGCCAGCGCGTCGGCACCATGTAGTCCGGCACTAGCTCGCTGACGAAGCGACGGATCTCAGCCAGGTGCGCGGCCTCGTCAGCGCGCGGCTCGGTCACCACGTAGCCGACGAGCTGGCGCTCGCCGCTCTCGTCTTCGTGGGCGCTGGCCGCTGCGTCCCGCACGCCGGGCGCGCGTCGCAGCGCCTGCTCCACGTCGTTGAGCTCCACCCGCATGCCGCGGATCTTGACCTGGAAGTCACTGCGACCCAGCATCTCCAGCCAGCCGTCCGCGCTGAGGCGACCGATGTCGCCGGTGCGGTAGAAGCGCTGGCTGTCCACACGGACGAATTTCTCTGTCGTGAGCTCGGGGCGTCGCAGGTAGCCGCTGACCACGCCGCTGCCTCCGATCCAGATCTCGCCCGGCTCGCCCGGCGCTGCCTCCTGCCCGCTCTCGCTCACGAGGCGTAGCGTGACGTCCGGGAAAGGCTGGCCGACGAAGGTGCGCGTCACCTGCCTGTCGCGCGGCACCGGGTAGGTGCAGGCCATGCAGCTGAGCTCGCTGGCGCCGTAGATCACGAACACCTCGGCGTTTGGAAACGTCTGTTTCATGCCTTCGAGCACGTCGGGCGGGACCATGTCGCCTCCGGTGGAGGCGTGGCGGACCTGGGTGAGCCGCGCGGGTCCGCCCGGACGCTCACGCAAATAGGCCAGCAGGGTGCGGAGCAAGCTGGGGCCGGCGTGGAAGAACGTCACCTGCTCCAGCGCGGCCGCGAGCTTGGCAGGCTGAAGCACGTGCTCGCGCGGGAGCAAGAGCACGCTGGCTCCAGCCGTGAGCGGCGCGAGCAGCTCGAACAAGCTGATGCTGAAGCTGTGGCGCGCGATCGACGGGACCACGTCCGTGCGCCCGAGCCTGTAGCGTTCCCGGATTGAGCTCAGGTAGTGCAGCAGGTTCTCG
Source organism: Pseudomonadota bacterium (assembly GCA_023411445.1). Classification (GTDB taxonomy): domain Bacteria; phylum Myxococcota_A; class Polyangia; order Polyangiales; family Polyangiaceae; genus PMG-095. The sequence goes on along the minus strand of JAEYOT010000031.1, from coordinate 3,415 downwards.
TGCGTAGCGACCACGCCTTTGGGCGTGCCAGTCGTGCCCGACGTGTAAAACACGTAGGCCGGCTGCTCGCGACGGAGCGGCAGGCGGGGCCAAGCCTGGGTGCTGGACGCCGGCACCTGCTCGAGCGTCAGCACGGCGCGCGAGCTCAGCGGCAGCCGGTCGACGAGCGGTGGCGACGTCACCACCAGCGCTGGGTCGACGTCCGCCAGGATGGCTTCGACGCGCGCGCGCGGATAGCCGGGGTCCAGCGGCACGTAGACGGCGCCCGCCGCGAGGATGCCGAGCAGCGCGATCACCACTTCCATCGAGGGCTCCAGCGCGACCACGACTCGGTCCTGCGACCCGACTCCGCGCCGAGCCAGGTGCTGGGCGAGCGCCCCGGCGCGCCCGATCAGCTCTTCGTAGCTCAGCTGCTCCTCACCCAAGCGCAGCGCGGTGGCTCGCGGCGCTCGGCGGGCGTGCTCGGCGACGAGATCGTGGGCCAGGGCGCTGCTCGTCGTCGTGGCATCGCGTGGGGCGAAGGCGTGCTCCGAAGAAAGCGACATGGACCGCTCGAGCGAATGCGAGAAGCGTTCCCGTAGCGATGTCGGCGCTTCGGCTCACGAGGCTCCTGCTTGGCGGGGCGCCGCGTCTCGCCGTGACAATCGTGCGCTCGCGTCTTTGCGACGCTGGGGGGTCGTGCTTAGGTCAGGCCGTCAAACGGTGGCTGCTGTGGATCGGCTTGGTGCTGGGGTGCTCGAGCGCGCGGTTCGGTCCGGCCCGCGCTGCGGGACGCGCTGGACCGAACGGTGCCTGCGCGCGGTGAAGGTTCCTTCTCGCTGCTTGGCAGCGCGCGCCCCTACTTCGCAGCCTCGCGCGGACGCTAGCGGTGACGATGATGCATGCCGCGTCCGGTCTCGTCTTCAAGACGGGCGATCAGCCGGGCGGCTTCGGCCTGGGTGAGCGAGTCGTCGAGCACTTCGCCCGTCTCTTCGCACAGCATCATCAAGTAAGAAGCCTGGGACAGCGTCATGGGGCCGTTGACGTCTGGGCTACGCTCGTAACGTCTCACGACACCGCTGGGGAGCTCGTTGGGGGACTGCACCGGCATGGCTTGGACCTCCACTCGAGCAGGTGCAAGAGGCACGCCACGCCCGCGGTGGGGCTCGGCTGTATGAGGCCGGAAGCTCTGCTATGAGATCGGGCGGTGCGATGAGCAGCCTGAACGACTACGAGCGCCGAGCCCTGGCGGAGATCGCCGAGTTTTGGCATCAGCAGAACCGTGATGGCTCGCGAGCGCTCGAGCAGCTGCTCGGATCGCTGCCGCTGCGCTGGCTCGGGGAGCGGCTGCCGCCGGTTCCCGCGCGGCTGCTGGAGAGCGTGACTGATTCGGTGACGGCCTGCCTGGAGCTGCTGAAGGACGGCGCGTACTGGACCTATTCGGAGGCGGGGATCCTGGCGGTCGCTCGCGAGCAGGGGCTTCACGTGAGCTGCGTGGAGGCGCTGGGGCGCGTGCCACTGGAGCGGCTCGACCCGCTGGCGCGCGCTCACTTTACGGAGAACCAGCTGCTGGCAGCGGTGGAGGGGGCCGGCACTGGCGTCGGTGGCCTGCTGCTGCTGGCGGCGGACGTGCCGGCGCTGCTCACCTTGGCGCTGCGCACCGTGCAGCAGATCGGCGCCGTTTACGGGTTTGACATGAGGGATCCGGTGCACACGCCGCTGGTGCTGCGCGTCTTGGGCAACGCGGCCGGAGCGGGCGACGTGGCGCGCCTCGAGCTCAGCAAGCGCTTGCCGCGCGAGATCGCGAAGAGCATCGCCCGCAAGAAGCTGGCCCAGTGGATGCCGCTGGCAGGCGCCGTGGCTGGCGCGGGCTTCAACTATTGGTTCATCGGCGCGACGGCGCGCACCGCCTACATGACCTTTCGCGAACGCTACCTGGAGCGCAAGCAGCGTGCCGCGGTGCCGCGCGTGGTGCTCGTACCCAACGCGCCCGGCGGCCAGGCGTGAGCGCGGCGCTGCCCGCTCGCCGCGGCTAGGTCTTGCGAGGCGGTCGCCGCGCCGGCGGCGGGATGAGCTTCGCGTCTCGCACGCGCTGCACCAGCGTGCGGAAAATCCGCTCGAGCTCGGCGCTCACCTGTGGTGGCTCACCGCACAGCACCAGCGCAGCCGCCACGGATTCGAGCGTGGAGACGTAGTCCCGGCGCGGCTCGGCGCGCAGCCGGCCGTAGATGGACGGCCTGTTGGGCTTGAGCGTGATGCGATTGAGCTTGTTGAGCCACGGGTTGCGCCACCACAGCGTCTTTGCTTTGGACCAGGTGCCGTCCAGCACGACGATGCCGCGCACGGAGCTCGGCTCTAGCAAAGCGCCGGAGCGCTTGGCGACTTGTTCGCCTTGGGCCTCCCGATCGGGGAACAGCACCGCCCACTCGCCCGTGCTGGCGCCTTCATCGCCCAGCGCGTGCCCGAGGTTCCGCCAGCTGAGCCCCACCACCACCTTGGCTTTCGGCAAGCACGCTTGCAGGATCTGCGCGGAGCCGAGCACTGCGTCTTGCTCCTGAGGGTGTTGCAGGATGAGCACCCGGCGCTCCGTGGCGAGCTCGACGATGCGATCGCACACGCAGGCGGCGCGGGGTCTGTGGCAGGTGGGGCAGGCGGAGTCGCTCAAGGCGGCGGACTATACGCTGCGGGGAGCCGCTCGGCACACCGTGACGGGTGGCACCAGCACCGCGCGCGTTTCGCCGCACCGGCACGGCAAATACAGGCTGCCGACGAAGGCGCGGAGGTCCCGGCGGCTGCGCAGCTCCTCGCCGTTCGGCAGCCGTACGACCAGCGAGCGCGCGCCGAACGTGACGGCTAGGCCAGCGTGCTGCTGGCGCCCGTTCAGCGACGGGTGATCGAACGCTGCCAGCACCGCCATCACCCCATCGCGCAGCAGCTTTTCCCGTTTGGGTGAGCGCAGGTGCTTGGACAAGCTCAAGATCGGATCCAGCTGCGGCACGTCCCCGTGCAGTGGCAGGCGCCCACGCCGCACGAGCGATGGCTCCGTGAAGTAGTGGATGCCGGCCCGGCCGTAGAGGCGGAAGAAATAAGGCACGTCCCCGCGCTCCAGCTGCTCGCGCTCCGCCTCCAAGAGCGGCGGCCAGAGCTGGTGCTCCGGGGTGCGCACGTACTCCTCTGTGCCGCGCAAGAGCACGCGCAGCGGCGCCTCCTTCAGTTGCGGGACGCTGGCGATGGCACGCGCGAGCGCGGGGGCGTGGCGGCTCAGCAGCTCGAGCGTCGCTCGGTAGTGCAAGACCATGCGCAGCAGGTCGGCGGGGGCGATCGGCTTGCCCAGCCAAGGCAACGCGCGGCGGGCTCCGGCGGCGTGGCGGCAGATCTCCGCGTACTCCGGGTCGGCGTCCGGTAGCAGCTTGGTCTCCGTCGGCAGCGCCAGATC
>JAEYOT010000902.1 GCA_023411445.1 Pseudomonadota bacterium | reverse complement strand
CGAGGGATCCGAGGCGTCGGCGACGTGCACGAGCAGGCTCGCCTCGCGCGCCTCCTCCAAGGTGCTACGGAAGGAGGCGACGAGATCGTGCGGCAGCTTCTTGATGAAGCCGACGGTGTCGCTGATCAAGACGCGCGGCTTGGCCTCCGGCTGCAGCGCCCGCACGGTGGTATCGAGCGTCGCGAACAGCTTGTCCTCCACGTACACCTCGCTGCTGGTGAGCGCGCGCATCAGCGAGGACTTGCCGGCGTTGGTGTAGCCAACGAGCGCGACGCGCCGCGCGCCGCGACGATGGCGACGCCGCACCTCTTGCTCCCGCGCGATGCTGGACAGCTCGCGCCGCAGCTCGGCGATGCGATCGCGGATCTTTCGGCGATCCAGCTCCAGCGCGGCTTCGCCCGCGCCGCGCCCCGCTTGGCGCTCCTTGCCCTTGGGTGACTCGCGCAGCCGCGGCGCTTCGTAGGACAAGCGCGCGATTTCGACCTGGAGCCGAGCCTCGCGGCTCTTGGCGTGGCGGTGAAAAATTTCAATGATGACGCCCGTGCGATCGAGCACTGGCACGCCCGTGGCGCGCTCCAGGTTGCGCAGTTGGCTGGGCGAGATGTCGTGATCCACCGCCACCAGCGCGATCTTACGGCTCGGGTCGCCTGGCTCGTCATCCGCTCTGGCGAGCTCGTCGTCGTCCAGCTCGTCGAGCTCTGCCTGGTCGGGTTCCGCGTAGCGACCGCGCTTGGCGCCGGGGATGACCGGGTCGGTGCGGCCTGTGCCGCCCGTGAGCCGCGCCAGCTCCTGCAGCTTGCCTTCGCCCAGCACTGCCGCGGGCGAGAGCGCGTGACGCGGCTGCACGATGCGAGCCGTGACCTCGTAGCCCAGCGTGGTGACGAGGCGCGACAACTCCGTGAGGCTGGCGTCGGCGGCGTCCGCGTCCACGTCCGGCAGGCGTACGGCGACCAGGACGGCGAGGGGACGTGCAGCTTGGCTCATGGCGGGCTGGCCTGTATAGCAGCTCTCAAAAGTCGCGGAGCGCCTGCGCGGTGCTGGCCGCGAGCGCGAAGGTGGCGTCGACGCCGCTCACGCGCGCCAGCACGATCGGCAGCTCGCCCAGCACGTCGGTGGCGCCGAGCTCCAGCGTGTAGCGCTGCCCGCTCTTGGCCACGAACGTCAGCGCTGGTCGCAGCGCGTCCGCCGGGCGCGCGGGACCCAAGCGCAGGGCTTGCTGGGCGCGCAGCGCGAGGATGGCCTCGCCCAACCGCTGCGCTTTGCCCGGCGCGAGCCCCTCTGCCGTCCACGCTTGGTCCTGGCGCGTGAGCGTGACGCGGCGGGAACCTTGCACCAGCTCCAGTGTGGCGATTTGGTCGGCTGGTAGCGGCACCAGGGAGCGATCGATCAGCGGCGACTCGAACGCGCGCAGCGCCGAGCGCGCCAGCACGAAGACGGGCGGATCGTCCGCCAGCTTGGCGAAGTAGCCACCGGCCGTGGCCGCTCCGACTTGCAGCTCGACCGCGCCGCGATCGGTGAGCTGAGCTCGGACCTGCAGCCACGGCTGCGTCAGCCCGTGTTCCGGCTGTGGCTTCGCGGCGACCCAGCGCTCGGCTTCGAGCGCGCCCAGGGCTTGCACGGCGTCCGTGACCAGCGCGCCGTCGTGGCTGAAGCCGGGCGGCTCGCGCAGCGCGAAAGTACCAGCCTCCGTCCGCTCCACGCGCTGCAGCACGCCCATGCGCGTGATCTGGAGCGAGGTCAGCTCCGCCGCAGCGAAGTCGACGACGCGTAGCGGTCGCAGCGTGGTCGGATCCGGCTCGAACAGCTTGGCCTGCTCGGCGTCGATGCAGAGCACGACCGAGTCCAGCTCGCGGCGCGCGCACACCGAGCCGTCTGGTCGCGGCTTGGCAAAGCGCACTTGCTCGAAGGAGCGCGCCTCGTCGCTCCGGTTCAGCTCGACGCGCGCCCGCCCTGCTTGAAAAGTGTCCGCGCTCGTCGCGCGCTGTGGCTGGCGCTTGCCCTCCGCGCCGAGCAGGCGCTCGAGCAGGCGATTGCCGGCGTCCAGCGCGACCGGCATGGTTTTACCGGCGCGCAGCTTGAAGGCCGAGCCGTCGCGCTTCAGGGCCAGCGGCTGAGCCTGGCCGAAGCCTTCCAGCTCGAGCTCTTCGACCTCGTCGGGCCGCGCGCTGAACAAGGTGGAGATCACGAGCTCGTCCTCGTTCACCCGCAGGTCCTCCGCCAACTGTGCGTCGACGCAGCCGGCGCGAGCGGGACGCCCGCGCTCCTCCACCAGCGCCAGCCGCTGCTCGGGCTGCTCGATGCAGCTGCCGCCGAGCGTGACCGTGATCGGCGGCCCTGCCTTGGCAGCGCGCTCGAGCTCGAGCACGAGTCGATCGGGATCGGCGGCCACGCCCCGGCGCGCGAGCTCGCTGTCGACCAGCTTGGCGGCGACTAGCCGCGCCAGCGCCGTCAGCACGCGCTCCAGCCGATCGCGGCTCACCAGCTCCGGCTCGCCGCTCCGGCGTAAGAGCAGCATCCGCGGCAGCTCCGTGCCTTCGCTCTGCGACAGCTCGACCGTACGGCTGCCGTGGCGCAGCACCAGGCGAGTGAGATCATGGCGGCTCACCTCGAGCAGGCGTGGATCGCGCAGGCCATCCGGCGTTACGTCCAGCTCCGCCACGACGCCGGCGCTGATCGTGAACAGCCGCGCTGGCTGGCCTGCCAGCTGCACTTCGGCGTAAGCGGCGCCGGCTGGTGCTGGCGCTGGGCCGCCGAGCTTGACCGTGTGCCGCTCGCCGCGCTGCTCGAACGTGAGCGTGAGGCGAGGCGAGCCGAGGCCGGCCTGGACCCGATCCACGCCGTCCGCCGGGCGGAGGAAGTTGGCCAGATCCAACGCTCCCAGCAAGGCGCTGACCGCGCCGATGTCGGCGCGCTCCTGCCAGGGCGTCACGATGCGAAAGTCTCCCTGCACGCCGGCGCTGGCGTCACGCACGAGCTCCACCTTCACGTCGTCCCGCTCCAGCCACAGCCGCGAAATGTCGGCGCGCTGGTAGCTGGGGAAGAGCTTCTCCTTGCGCGCGGAGAGCTCGGCGGTGGTGGGCACGTCGCGCGTCGCCCACACCACGCCCAACGTGCCGAGCGCCAGCACGAACAACGCACCGTTGACGAGCAGCTGTCGGCGCATATCTCAGCCTTTCGCGTCGCCGCGGGGCGCGCTCCCCTCGCGCCGTGACTCACGCTCGACGCTGCGCCGACGGAGCAGCACGAAAGCACCGATCAGCGCCGCCGAGACCGGCATGTAGAGCAGGACGTAGCGCATCACCTCGCCGAGCGACTCCTCGCTCAGCGATAGCCCGACCTCGCGCTCCGGCTTCTGCGGCACGCTGATCATGCTGGGGCGCGCGGCGAGCCAGCTGATCGCGTTCTCGAGCAGCCGGCGGTTACCGTACAGGGATGGATCCTGAAAATTGCGGTTGTGCGCCAGGTTGCCAGCGCCGGTCACGAACACGCGCGAGGCGCGTCGCCCGTCCTTGGCCGGCAGCTCGCGCGCGGCGGCGAGCCCGAGCCGACCGGCCGTGAGC
>JAEYOT010000871.1 GCA_023411445.1 Pseudomonadota bacterium | reverse complement strand
GCTGAGGGTCGAGCCGTAGGCTCGAGGTCAGGCGGGGCCGCTGGAAGCGCGCGCGGGTGACAGCTGCGCGACCAAGGCCGTGACGTTGTCGCTGCCGCCGGCTTGGTTGGCCAGCTCCACCAGCTTGGCGGCGCGGGTGGCGCACGGTCCGCCCGCCGCCAGCACCTGGGCTACGCGCGCGTCGTCCACGTGCTTGGTCAGGCCGTCGGAGCAGAGCAAGATCACGTCGCCAACGGCCAGCTCCACGCGCGAGATGTCCGGGCACGGCAGCTCATCGCTCCCGCCCAAGCTGTTCCACAGCACGTGATTCAGCGGCGAGCCTGCGTCCACCGGCTCCTTCGACATCTCCGCCATCTTTTGCGCCAACGTGTGGTCCGTCGTGAGGCACTTGAGCTGACCCGCACGCCACAGGTAGCAACGCGTATCGCCCACGTGCGCCACGTACATGACGGGCCAGAGCACGAAGGCCATGGTGAGCGTCGTGCCCATGTGCGGAACTCCCGTGCTGGCGCCCGCGCTCTTCACCGTCTCGTCGCCGGCCACCAGCGCCGACGACAGCTCCTCCCGCACGCCCGGCAGCGACGTGCGCTGCGCCCCGGCAGACGGGAGCGCCTTCCACGGCATGGTGTTGAGCAGGTACGTCACCACCGTTTCGACGCCCACCCGGCTCGCGACGTCACCACCCCCTTGACCGCCCATGCCGTCGGCGACCACCAGCAAGGTACCGGCGGGCTCGCCGCTGAACCAGCCGCGCGCGCCGGGGCTGGCGTCCTGCACCACGACCGAGCGTTGCAGCGTCGCGATCAAGAACGAATCCTCGTTCACGTTGCGCACGCGTCCGACGTCCGTCGCTCCCGCGGCGTCGATGCGGACCTCGTCGTGCTGGGGGCGCACGCTCGGCCAACCGGAGGTTGGTAGTGATTCGGCTCGAGTCTCCACGCCGACGGCTAGGCAAACGCCGCGCCAGAGGCTCGGTCGCTCAAGCTGCGCCATTCCGACGCAATCCATGCGAAGAGGTGCGACGCCAACGCCCCCTTGGCGCAAACTGCCACGCGCGACAGGGTCGCGCTCAGTCGAGCAGGCCATAGATCTGCAGGGCGCGGATGAGCTCTGGATCCTGCAGCGACGTGGGCGCCAAGTACTGTCCGGCGGGTGCGCGCTGCCACACGCCGCGCTCTCCGCTGCGCGAGAACCGATAGCGATAGAACGTGGCGCGCACGAACTTCGGCGGGCGCTCCGGGAACGGGTTATGGGCGAAGAGCGCAAGCACGCGCGGGTCACCCAGGAGGAGCTTGTGCGTGAGCGACAAGAACCAGCGATAGTTGTGGTCCGGCGAGAGCGGCACGAACCACAGCTGCCAATCCAAACGGTAATGATACGGCGTGATCAGGCAGGGGCGGCGCTCCGGCGCGCCCGGCTTGCACGGCAGCTCGTACGCTTCGAAGCGAGTGCGCTCGTCGATCTGCTCCGAGCTCGTGCCCTCGATGATGACCTCGTAGCGCTCGCGGCTCACGCTGCCGAACGCCCCGTAGGTGTTCACCAGGTTGAAGGGGTCGAACGAGGCGTTCATGGCTTGACGCGGTGACAGCAGGTTCGAGACCGGGCTCAAGCTGAGCGCGCCGACGACGACGGCCAGCCCGACGCTGGTGACGAGCCGCGCGCGGGACAACGGCGCGCTGGCGAGCGGCGCCAGCCGCTGTCGCAGGCGCTCCCGCAGCCGCGCAGGCACGAGCCGCAGCAGTTGTCCGTCGTCGAAGCAGGCCAGCGCGAGCACCAGCGTCAACCAGTTCAAGAACGACAAGTTGCCGCTCGCGATCAAGGTGAGCTGAAACAGGACGATCGCTGCGCCCGCCACGGCTCGCACCCGGCGCGGTCCGAACACGCCGAACGGCACGATCAGCTCGACAAAGTGATTGAAGAGCGCGCCCAGCTGGTGCAGCCAAAGCGGCGCCGCGTGAAAGAGCGGGCTCAGCGGACCAGGGTTAGGCTGAGTTTCGTAGTGGTAAGCCAGGCAGGTGAGCTCCGTCCAACACGGGTCGCCGCGCAGCTTGATCAGCCCGGCGCCGAACATGACGCGAAAGCACAGCCAGCGAAAGAGCACGATCAGCACGACGGGCGGCGGCGAGGCTGCCCTCAGCTCGCCGGCTCGCCACGCTGGCGCGAGGAAGATGGTCAGAAACCCCGCCTCGCACAGCAGCATGTCCCAGCCGTAGCCCCAGAAGATCTGACCGACGTGGGTGAACGAAAGGTAGAGCGCCCACAGCAGCGCATACAGCGGCGCCGTGCCGAAGCCTGCCAGAGCCACCAGCGCCGCCACCAAGCCGACCCAAGCGGCGCCGATCAAGACGCCGTCCGTGGCGGACACCCAGAACACGCTGGGCAGCTGCCAGAAGCCCGCGCTGGCCGAGCCCGACCGCCCTGCCACCCAGCTCAAAAACCTCCACGCCGGCAAGATGCCTTGCTCGCCCAGCAAGGCTTGGCCCTGCTGAAGCAGCACGGCGAACGCGACCGCGTAGATCAGCGCCACGCCGCGCAGCAGCACGGCGCGCACGAGCCAGTACTGCGACGAGGTGCGAAACGGCAGCGACAAGGCGGCCATGTTAGTGCAGCGCGTGCGCTGCGGTCGACGTCAGGGTGACGGCGGAGCAGCACCGAGCTCGCTCAGCAGCTGAGCCGCTTCGCTCTGGCGGTAGCCGCCCAGCTTGCCGCTGGCGAACGGCTCGAGCGCCGTGCGCGCCTCGGCGTCTCGTCCCAAGCGCAGCAGGCAGATGGCGCGGTTGAAGCGAGCCTCCGTCGCCAGCCGGCCGCGCGGCGCAGCGCGCAGGTAAGCGTCCCAGCCGAGCAGCGCGCGACCGTAGTCCTGCGCCGTGAAATGAGCTTCGTGCGCCAAGCGGTACAGATCACAGTCGGCGTCCTGAAACGACGCGCTGGAGCTGACGGAAGGGGCCGACTTGGGTGCTGGCTCTAGCTTCGGTGCTGCTGGGAGTGGCGGAGCGGGCTCCG
>JAEYOT010000861.1 GCA_023411445.1 Pseudomonadota bacterium | reverse complement strand
GCGTCGTCGGCGTCCAGGACGCCGTCCTTGTCGCGATCCGGCTTGGGCAGCGGGCGCAGCACCAGCGGCTCCTTGGCAGGCTCCGGCGCCCACTCCAGCGACAGCAGGCCGCGAAACTGCGGCGAGCCGAAGCCGCGCGTGAGGCCAGGCCCGAAGCCGGCCCCCAGCCGCCACGCGTCGGCAGCCTTGTAGTGCACGCCGAAGATCAGCTCGAACGGCGTGCTGCGCCGCGAAAATAAGGCGTCGCCATCGGTGACGACGGTTGAGCCGAACAGCTCCGGCCCCAGCACGAGGTTACCGGCGTCGTTGCGGTAGCCGATGGCGGCGGCCACGACCGCTTCCGTGCCCTTGGCTGCGCCGTTGAAGCCGGTGTCGTTACCGCGATAGAGCACGCCGAGCTTGGCGCCATACGCCAGGTTGCCAATGTCACCGGCTAGCAGCAGCCGCGGCAAGACCCGCACCTCGCCGTCCGAGGTATACGCCGCCTGAGCGCCGGTCGGCACGAACACGGCGGCGCCGACCGCCAGCGACGCCGGCGAGCGGTACTTGCCGAACAGGCGCAGGTCCGCAGCGGCGCGCAGGTCCCCCGCGGCGGCGCCCTCCGCTGCCTCGAAGCGCGCGCCGTTCACGCTGCCGGGCTCACCTGCCTGATGCACCAGGACGGGCATGCTCACGCCGAGCCGCAGGCGATCGACCAGCACCAAGCTCGCACCCGCGTGGACGAACAGCTGGCGCTCGATGATGGCCTGGAGCTCGTCCCCGTCGCGGGAATAGAGCACGAGCGGCTTGTGTCCGTAGTCCGCGGTGACGCCGAGCGCGAGGCGGCCGCTGCCGCGCAGATCCAGCGAGTCCGCCGCGAACCAGTCGCTACCGCGCTCCGCCGGATCGAAGCGATTGATGGCGAAGCCCTCACTCTGGGCGTGCGCGGTCGTGGGTATCAGGGTGAGCAGCGCCAGGGCAACAACTGCCCGACGCGACAAAGCAAGACACATAGATCTACGAGACTATCCGATTCCGAGTCTCACGTCATCAACGACCGGGAGGAGCGCGAGCGCTGCTTTGTCTACCTGGTCCGCCAGCAGGGCGCGCGCCTCGAGCGAGCTTGCCTTCTCACCCACCAAGGTGACAAACTCGTTCAGCTCGGCACGCATGCGCACGAGGCTTCGCACCCGCTCCGTAGCGCTTGGCCACGGCCTACACCAAGCGCGCGCTGCGCGCTCGAAGAGCCGAATGTAGGCCTGAAGCTCGAAGCGCAGCGCGAGCTGATCCAGCAAGAGGTGCGGCACGCCGATACCCAGCACCGGGCTCAGCAAGTGGTTGACGACGCTCATGGCGATGCTCTGGTTCCCGCTGGGGAGCGGGTGCGCGCGCACGAAGCGGTAGTGAAACGTAGCCAGAGCGGACAGGAGCCCGGCCGCGTCACCAGCGCGCGCTCTCTCGCTCGCGCTCTGCCAGGCGGCGCATAACGCCAGCCAGTGCCGCTCCGTGAGCGGCCGCGGCGGCAAGAACCAGGGGCGATCCTGGTCTTCATCCTGGGCGCGCCCGGTCACGACCATGCCCAGGTCGTCGCCATCGACCAGCAGCTGGCGCTCAGGCTCCGGGGCGCCGAGGTCCTCCACGCTCTCGGCGAGGAGCTGCCAGTAGAGCGCCCCACCGAGCAGAGGAGCGCTGACGCGCGCGCCGCCCGTGAGTAGCACGACGTGCCCACGCCGCTCGAATGTGCTGGGCTGCTCGTAAAGCTCGCCCGGCTTGGTGCGCTTGCGAGCCAGGGCGCTCGCTGGCAGGTAGAAAGAGCGCCGGCCCTCCGTCTCGCTGCCGAGGAGCAGGAGCCGGTGCAGCGCCGAGAGCAGCTCACGGAGCTCGCCTCCGCTTGGTGGCGGCGCTGCCAAGGACGAGAGCTCACGCCGCACGGCGCTCACGTTGCGCCAGTACGCTCGCACCACCTCGTACGGAGAGCCCGGGAAGCGCACGATCTCACAGGCCGGTTGCGCGAGCTCCAGCTCGGCGACGGCCGTCGGCGCGAGCACGCAGCGCGAGAAGGTCTGCTCGATGAACGCATCCACGCTCGGCCCCAGCTCGAGCGCCAGCCGCGCGTAACGACAGGGGAAGAGCGACAGCGCCCGCTCGACCAGAGCAAGCGGGAGCCCGACCAGCGGCAGCTCCGCTGCGCCGACCTGGACCACCACGCCTCCCGCCGTTTGGCGCGCGCGCGCGCCGGGCACCAGCACCAGCTCGTCCGAGGGCTCGGGCCAGAAGCGGCAGCGCGGCGTATCGAACAAGTAGCCGTCGCGGCTGGGCGGCGCGCTGGCCACGAAATCTAGGTAGCGCTCTTCGAGGCTGCTCGTCATGCCAGCGCCGCTTGCACGCCCTCCTCGCTGGCCGGCACGAGCTCGAAGCCCTCGGGGAGCTCGAAGGCCGGAGCAGGATACGGCAAGGCACGGTAGCGCTCGACGACGGCGGGGAGCGCCTCGGCGAGCACCCGTGAGCTCGGATCGAGCCCCCGCACCACACACAGGCCCGAAGGAGCCGTCGCGATGATCTTGATGCGCAGATCGGGCCGCAGCTCACGCAGGATACACACGAGCTTCCACACGTCTCCGACCCAGAATCTGCTGCGGCGCTCGCGGCTAGCCGTCAGCGGCACGAGCGGCAAGCAGTCGTGCAGCACGATCGTGCCGCTCGGGCTCGACCAGGCTTCGACGTTGATGAAGTCCCGCAGGGCGTACTCGAACCAGTGCATCCCGTCGATGTAGCCGAGGTCCAGCCGGTGCTCGCCGAGGAGCTCGACGGGCGTGTGCTCGGCGAAGAAGGCGTCGCTGGTCGTGGCGAAGAAGCGCGTTTGTGGTGGCAAACGGTTGCGCTGCAGCTTGGAGTCGTCAGGATCGACGCCGATGACGCGCTGGGCGCCGCGCGCCAGCGCCAGCGTGGCGCCGCTCTCGACGCCGATCTCGAGGTAAGACTTCGGCGCCAGCAGCTCGTGCACGCGGCGCAGCACGTCCCGGTAAGGCGGCCCGGGCATGCGCAGCGTAGCCAGGGTGCCCATCGCGCCCGGAAAATCCGGAAAGCGCTCGACCACCTCCAGCAACAGCGCTGAAGCGGTGGCTTGATCGCCCGCCTGCTGCGCCATCTGTGCGCGGTAGAACTTGGCGGCCAGGTGCTCCGGCGCGCGCTCGCGCACGCGCTCGACGAGCTCGATGGCCGGCTCCGTGCGGCCCAAACCGAACAGAGCGGCCGCGCGCGTGAGCAAGAGCGCCGGCTCTTCGTCGTCCTCGCGCGACTCGCAGATCGCCAGCGCATAGTCCAGGCTACCGACGCGCAGCGCGTGCGCGGCTAGCAGCACCACGTCCGCGGCGCTGTAGCCTTCGAGCAGGGGTCCGAGCTGCGCAGAGGAAGCGAGGTGCTGGGGGCTGCCGGTCACAGCCAAACGGTAGCCCCGTTTGCCTCGCGGCGGCGCGCTGAAAATGCCGGAGAGGCCGCGAAGCGGAGCGCTAAAGCGGCGGCAACACGTTGCGCCCGCCGAGCCCCCCGACCACGGCCGCGCCTACCCCGAGCGGCGCCAGCGCCTGCATGTTCAGCGCGTCGAGCCGATAAGTCCACACCTCGTTCTCCACCTCGCTGCGCACCGTCAGGGCCGTGGTCACGCGCTGGGGACCGCTCAGGCGAAACTTCTCGATCTGGACGCCCGCTTCACTGGCGCGGGCGCGCAAGAGCGGGTTTCTGAACAGGGTGTCCGCGACGCGCCCGGTGTCTAGCCAGAAGCGGAAATGCTGCGTGTCCGGCAGCGCCGCGAGCGCAGCTTGGTGCGCCGCGTCGTCCTTTAACGTGCGATCCGCTTTGGAGAAAGCGCCCTCTGCACGATCGCAGAGCGCGTTGCCGCCAGCGGTAATGAACAGGTGCTTGTCGAAGAACTTGACACGCAAGCTCACCGGCAGCGGAGCGCCGCGCGGCGTGAGCGCAAAGCCGGGCCCATCCTCCGTGACGTTGGCCTCGCGAATGCTCGGAAGGAGCTTCTGCTTCAGCTGCGCCGAGAGGCGGATGTACTCGCTGTCGTCCTTCAGCTGCTGCACCCACGTGACGTTGAGCTTGGCGGCGGCTTCGGGCCCTTGGCTCAGCGTGGCGGCGTCCAGCGCAAGCTCCGGCGGCGCAGCGATGGCGAGCACGGCCTCGCCGCCCAAGCCGTCCACCAGTTTGGGCACCGAGACGCCCAGCGCCTGCTCGAGCTGCGCCAAGCCCTGCTCCACCTGCCGGCGCGAGCGCGGCTCCGCCGCTTCGACTTGATCCAGGATGAGCTTCTGCATCTCGGCGCCGGTCATCTTCCACTCGGTCTGGAAGGCGGCGTACGCGAACGTCTCCACGGGCAGTCGCGTTGGCAGCTCGAGCTTTACGGGCGCGACGTAGCTCGAGGCCTTGGGCAGCTTGCTGCCAATGACGCGGCCGGTCAGGCTGGTGACGAAGCCGGGCGCCTTGACCGTGAGCGCGCCCGTGACGGGGCCGGCAGGCTTGAAGTAGCTGTCGACCATCTCCTTGAGCTTGGCGTCGTCGATGCTCGCAAAGACGAGCGGATCGATGAACGCGGTGACGCGTGCTCGCTGATCGAAGTCCTTGGCCGCCGCCTGATACGACGGGTTGGTGTCGACCGCGGCGGCGTTCTCTTCAATCACTTTGGCTAGGTCCGCCACGAAGGCCTCGCTGCCAAAGGTGAGCAAGCGGTGCTGCGGAAACCAAACGAGCACCTCCCTACCGGTGCCGAGCTCGGCGTCGGCCAGGCTCTTGAGCAGCACGTCTTGCCCCACGCTGGACTGCAGCACCTTCTTCGTGAGCTGGTAACGCTTGCCGGTCTGCCCCAGCGCGCCGGACGCGATGAAGCGCGTCGACTTGAGCCAGGCTTCGACTGGATCCGCGCTCGCGAAGCCGATCGCGAAGCCCGCTTCCGCCTTCGTCGACAGCTTGCGCGCAGCAAAGCCGATGGAGCGCGACGCGACGAGGAACGCGCGCGCGTCGTCGAGCGGGATGTCGAACGCTTTGGCGACCGAGTCAGCCGTGTCATCGAAGACCTTCTTGTCGTCGCGGAGCGATGTATCGAGGTACTCCACGTCTTTGAAGTCCGCGATAAGCTCCGGCAAGCTGCCGATCTCCACCAGCAGCTCGGCGTCCCGCGGCATGGTGGCGGCCATTTGCGGCGCGCTGCTCCCGGAGAAGAACAGCAGGTACGCTCCGAGCGCGCTACCGGCGAGAAACACCAGCAGCACCCCGAGCAGAGCCACGATCAGCAGTCCTCGTCCGCCCTTCTTCTGTTCGGGGATGGTGCGGCGCGCGCCGTGTCCACCCGTAGCAGGATGCGACGGAGGTCCGTAGCCGGGTGCGGTCGGACCAGGCGCTGCCGCTGCGTGCGCGGGAGGCCCGTAGCCTGGCGCAGTGGGGCCAGGAGCTGCGTGCGCTGGCGGACCGTAGCCGGCCGCGGTGGGGTTCGACGCGGCCTGCGTGGGCGGCCCATAGCCGGGCGTCGTCGACTGAGGCGCGTTCGGCGGGCCATAGCCGTGAGC
>JAEYOT010000836.1 GCA_023411445.1 Pseudomonadota bacterium | reverse complement strand
TCGCTTCATCGAAGTACTCGTCGAAGGCCGGATCGTTTCTGGCGCGCAGGCGACGCAGCGTCTCCACCGACGCGCGGATCGGCAGCAGGGGGTTTTTGATCTCGTGCGCCACGCGCCGCGCGATCTCCCGCTGGGCGGCGATGCGCTCGGTCGCGGCTAGGCGCTTGCGCAGCGCGATCAGGTCCGTGATGGCGCGGTTGAACGCCTCGGCGGCTTCGACCAGCTCGCGTGCGCCGGAGGCTCGCACGGGCGTGGGGTCGCCATGCATCACGCGCTGCGCCTGCTCCGCCAAATCGCGCACGGGGCGAGCCAGCCCGCGTGACAGCAGCACCGTGATGAGCAGCGCGGACGCCAACGTCGCGCTGCCGATCACCAGCACCGTGAGGTCCAGCTGCTCCACCGTAGACAGCAGCGGTCGGCGCGAGCGCGCGGCCGTGATCGCGATGCCCTCCGCCTCCGGCAGCTCCAGCGTCGCCTCCAGACTATCCGGCGAAGCCTGCGACTTGCCCAGCGACAGCTGCACGCCGGAGCTCTTGCCGATGCGCGACAAAAGCGCGTCCAGGCTGCGCGCCGCGTAGACGCCCACCCACAGCTCGGGCTTGCGGCGGTCGCGCCGCAAGCAGCTTGCGTGCACCGTGAGCGCCTGGCCGTCGTGGCGTACGGAAGCCTCCGGCGTCGGCTTGGACAGCAGCGCCAGCAGAGCCGTATCGCGCTGCCCGACGCGGCCCGGCGCGGTGGCGCCCAAGATCTCGCCCGTAGACGTGAGCACCACCAGCTCGTCCAAGCCGAGCGCCTTGGCGAGCTTGGGTACGCGCAAGCTGATCGGTAAGCGCCGCGCCGACAGATCGTCGGACACCAAGCCGACCAACGCGCTGTCCACGAGCGGATCGTCTTGGCACAGCGGGCCGACCAGCTCCGGCAGCTCGCTGATCTCGGCGGCCAGCTGGTCGCGCAGCGGCACCAGCGCTTGCGCGAAGGCGGCTTCGAAGCTGCGCTCTTCGGCCACGCGCCAGGCCGAGCGCACGCCGAGCCCGAGCGCGAGCAGCACGCCCACTGTTAGCGCGAAGATGGCCAGACCGAGCCGCTGAGCCAGACTCACGCGGCCAGCCTACAACATCGCTGCCTGGCGGTTGCGATCGATGGAAAGTGGTAGGCTGCCGCGGTGCGACGCCGCTCGGTGCCCTCCCTGTTCGTTGTCTCGCTGATGCTCGCGGCCTGTGGCGGTTCGGCCGGTAGCGGTAGTGAGCTGCGCGGCTTGCCGCACACGCCCTGGCGCGACGCGCGCAAGCCGGCGGCCACGCAGCAGCCTGCGCTCCGCGCTCACCGCTTCGCCGAGGTGAGCGACGTGATTGGTCCCTATGTCGGCCGCGACGGCGATGCGTCGCTGGCGGTCTGGGCGGAGGCGAGCGGGGCGGGGCGCAGCTTGTCGGCTGCGCCGATCGACGCGGCTGGGTTGCCGGGCGCCGCCACGGTCGTAGGCCAAGTGGCGCCCGAGCTGGATTTGGTGCTGGTGCGCGGCCTGGGCGCTGCCTCCGCGCGCCTGCCCGGTCGCCCGCGCTTCGCGGTCGTCACCAGCCGCCGCTCCGGACAGAAGACGCACCTGGAGGTCGCGGCGACGAGCAGCAGCGGCCAGCCGTTGTTCGGTCCCGCCGCCGTGGCTGAGCGCAGCGCACGCGTGCTGTGGGTCGGCCTCGTGGTCACGGGCGAGACGCCGCTCTTGCTCTGGGCCGAGCAACCCGCCAGCGCCAAAGCCGGCGAGCCGGCGACGCTCTTGTCGCTGCCCTTCGCCCCGGACAAGCCGCCCGCAGCTCCCGCCGTGATCAGCGCGCGTGCCTGCGTGTGGCAGGTCGCCGCCGTGGCGGGGCAGGCGGCCATCGCCTCCGTGAAGGCGACGGGCAGCGCCTGCAGCGCTGGCAGCGTCACGCTGGATCTGCTCGCCGCGAGCGGCAAAGTCGAAAAGTCGGTGGAGCTCGGTGGTCGCGCCGCGCTGGATCTGGATCTGGTGGCGAGCCCCGATGCGTTCGTGCTGGCTTGGTCGGACGTCGGCCAGGTCGAGCCGCGCGCCTACACGGCGATCGTGGATGCGCGCGGAGCGGTGCGCCATGGTCCGGGGCCGGCGCTGGCGGGCTTGGGTGAGCAGGCGGTGCTGGCGCTGGCGAGCGGCGGCTCCGCGCAGACGCCCGCCTTCTTGGTGTGGGAAAACTTGGTGGAGCGGCCGGAGGGCGCGCGCTTCTTCCACATCTCGGCGCTGGACGCGCGCGGCAAAGCCAGCGCGGCGCACGCGCGCATCCTGTACGAGCGCGTCGACGGCGGCGCGCCGGAGCTCGTGCCTCACGCCGGCGGCATCGCCGCGCTCACGCTGGCCTCGGCCTGCGACGTGGAGGAGGCGTGCGAGCAGCACCTGCCGGTGCCCACGTTCGTGGCGCTGGACAAGTCCTTGCGCGTGCAGACCTCCGAGCCGCTGGTGCTGGACGCGCTGGGCGGCCGCGCCGCCGATCTAGGTTGGGGGTTGACGTGCCACGAACGCGGCTGCTTCGCGCTGGCCGCCCCTAGCCGTAGCCCCGCGCCGCTCTTCACCGTGCCGCTGCCGATCCGCGAGAGCCGGTACCGCGCGGCTGCCGAGCAAGTCGAGCCGAGCACCAAGCCGCGCGTGGTGGCGAGCGACGTGCTGCTACGAGCACCCCGGCAGCTCGCCCAGCTGGCGCTCGGCCGCGTCGGTAGCCGTGAGCTCCTAGGCTACGTGACGGATTTCGATCCTACCACGCCGTGGCAGCGCCTGACAAAACCGGCTGAAGATGGCCGCTTCGAGCCGCTCCGCGCGCGCATCGCGGTGCGCGCGTTCGAGCAGGCGGGCGCTCGCGCGCCCGTGGCCGAGGAGCAGCCGATCTCGCTTCGCGCGCACTCCCTCGGTGGGCTCACGCTGCTCTCCGAGAGTGGCAAGGACGCGCTTGCGCTGTGGACGGGGCTCGACAAGGGCGAGCCGCAGGTGTTCCTGACGTTGCTCTCGCCGGAGGGTAAGCGCGGCCAGCAGCGCATGCTCACTCGCAAGTCCGGGGGCGCCAGTGACGTGACCGGCTTGCCGGTGGACGGCGGCTACCTAGTCAGCTGGATCGACGAGCGCAGTGGTGACTCGGAGGTGTACGCCGCGCGCGTGTCGCGCTCGCTCGAACGCGCCAGCCCCGAGCAGCGCATCACGAGCGGCAGCGATGGCGCTGCCTCCGAGCTCGTGCTCACCCAGGTCGGCGGCAAGCCGTACGCGATCTGGTCGGACGCTCGCGCCGCGGAAGAGCCCGGCTGGAGCGACATCTATGGTGCCTTCCTGCGCCCGAGCGACGCTGCGCGCGACGGCGCCGAGCACCGCCTGAGCAGCACGCGCCCGCACTCCTTCTCGCCGCAGGTGTCCGAGCTTGGCGGTGCGCCGCTGCTCGCCTGGTTGGAGGAGGCGGACGGCGCACACCCCGCGAGCGTGCGCCTGGTCACGCTAGGCAACGACGGCGAGGCGAGCGGCAGCGTCAGCGTGGTGGCGATCGAAGCGGGCGCGCCGCGCGGCCTGGGCTTGGCTTGCACGGACGTGCTGTGCCGCGTCGCGCTCACGTTGGAGGTCGAGGGCCGAGCCGAGCTGCACGGCTTCGAGTGGCGCCCGAGCACGGAGCCACGACCCATGCGGCTGGCCACCTTGTCCGCGCCCTCGGCCGCTTCCGTCGCCCCGCTGGTTAGCTGGAGCTCGATCTACGTCGCCGACGCGCGAGACGACGACGGGCTCGTACGCCGGTTGGACGTGGAGTGGTGAGCGCGCGGGCGAGCTCGCCTCAATCCGCTTCGTGAGCCGGGAAGTCCACGTGCAAGCGATTGCCGTCCGGGTCGCGCAGGTTGACCACCACGGTGCCGGTGCCCGCTTGGCGACTGACGCGGTGCGGGACGCCCAGGCGCTCCAAGCGAGCTAGAAGCTCGCCCAGCCCGTCGGCGCTGAACGCGAAGTGCTCCATCCTGAGCGCGCCCTCCGGCTCCGGCTGCTGCTCGACGCCCACCAGGTGGATCACCGCTTGGTCGCCGGCGTAGAGCCAGGCGCCCGGGAAGCCGAGCGGCGGGCGCTCGCCTTCCTTCAAGCCGAGCACCTCGTCGTAGAAGCGCGCGAGCCGCTGCCAATTGGGGGTGCGGAGGTTCACGTGATCGAGCCGGCGAATCATCGCGCGGACCTTACCAGGTCACTCAGAAGCCGGGCAGCGAGCTGCCGTCGGCGCTGGCGGCTTCGGCCACGCTCGGCTCCTCCAAGCCCGAGCCGTGCGCCAAATTCGGCTTGGCCGCCGGCGCTTCCGGCATCTCTTCCAGCTTCACGTCGTAAGGATTGGGCTCTGCGCTGTCGGAGCTCGCGCTGGTGGCGACCGTCGTCGGCTCGGGTGTGGGTGCTGGCG
>JAEYOT010000833.1 GCA_023411445.1 Pseudomonadota bacterium | reverse complement strand
GGCAGAGGTGCCGTCACACCTGGCCCCGCTCGTGGCCATCACCGGCCTGAGCTACTCGCCAGATATCCTGGCGAACGAGACCAACCACATCCGGGTGCGCTCGAACGACTCGGATCGCACGCGCCTGCAGATCAGCAGCTTCTCGTCGCACGCTTCCGTGTCCACCCTGAGCCGCAACGCGCCGCGCGCAGCCATCGTGGTGTTCGGCTCCGGCAGCCTGGACAAGCCGCAGACCATGACGGGCAAGGTGGACTTCACGGTGCGCTCGCCGGGCAGCACGTTCAACGACGCGAACCGGAACTACAAGCTGGACAAGGACAGCGAGAAGACGGCCGTTTACAACCTGGCGGCCGCCGTGACGCGGCCGGTGACGGCCGCCGCGCCGCCGCCCCAGGACGAGAAGGACAAGGACAAGAAGCCGGAGCCCAAGGAGATGCGGGCGTTCGTCATGGCTGACGTGGATGCGTTCAGTGACTTGGTGCTGAGCAACGTGATCGGTAATCAGGTCCTGTTCGTGGACGCCATGCGCTGGCTCGTTGGCGAAGAGAGCTTCGCCGGGCAGGTAAATAGCGAGGAAGACGTGCGCATCGAGCACACCAAGCAGCAGGACTTGGCCTGGTTCTATTCGACCATCTTCGGCGTGCCCGCCTTGGTGCTCGGCACCGGGCTGTTCTTCCGCCGCCGCGCGCTGCGAGGAGGTGGCAAGTGAAAGCCATCTACGTGCACGCCGCGATCTTGCTGGCCTCGGCTGGCTTGGCCTACCGCGTGTGGGACAAAGACGCGCCCGTGATCGAGAAGGAGCAGTCGCTGGTGGACGTCTGGGGTGGCAGCCAGGCTTCCTTCAGCAAGCTCTCGTTCGAGGGCAAGACGCGCAAGGTGCGCCTGGAGTCGAGGAAGGACGCGCTCGGCTACTACTACGTCGCGACCGTGGACAAAGAGGACCCACCGAATCCGCACTCGCCGCATGGCCACGGCGACCCGGGGCCGCTCAAGCCGCCCGAGCAGGAGCCCAAGAAGGAGACCGTGCGCTTCGTGTCCGTGAAGGCGGGCGAGACGCTGGTCACGGCGCTGGCGCCGCTCCGCGCGCTGCGCTCCGTGGGTAAGGTGGAGGCCGCCCGCAATGAGGAGTTTGGGCTCGATAAGCCAGAAGGCACGCTGAAGGTCACGGTGGACGGTAAGGAGCACGTGCTGGTGATCGGCGGCACCACCCCGGGCGGTAGCGAGCGCTACGCCAAGTACCAAAGCACGGGTGAGGTGTTCGCCATCTCCGGCGACATCGCGCAGAGCCTGATGTTCGGTGACACGCGCTTGCCCGAGCGGGACCTGCACGGGTTCAAGAACGACGAGGTCGGCAAGGTGCGCATCTCCAAGGGAGGCAAGACGCGCGAGCTGGTGCGCCTGAAGGAGAAGAACGACGGCTGGGCCGACGTCACGACGCCGACGAAGCAGGACGAGACGGCCGGCAACTGGATGAGCAAGCTCGGCCGCCTGCGCGGCAGCGACCACGTGGAGAAGCCGAGCGGGCCCATCAAGCCGGAGGACGCGATCGTGCGCGTCGAGTACTTCGACGGGAGCAAGTCGATCGGCTTCGCCGAGCTGTACAAGGTGCCGCCGGATCCGAACGCCCCCACACCGCCCAGCGGCAACAAGGGCAGCGACTACCTGATCCGTACGGAGTGGGGGCGCTGGTACGTCAAGGTGCCCGCCGCCACCGCCGAGCAAGTGGAGCAGGACCTAGTCTCGGTCCTGAAATGAGGGCCGGCGCTCCGCGCTATTGCTTCAGGCACGCCTCGGCGCAGCTATCGGCCGCGGCCTGACACTGCTGGATGCAAGGGATGTTGCCGTCGCAGCGCAGGTTGCAGTCCGTTTGCGCCGACTGGCACCGCGTGTTGCAGGACTGCACGCTGGCGTTGGCGCTGGCGCAGAGGCTGACGAGGGCGAGAGCGAGGGCGTAACGAAACGAGCTCACGGCCGTCAAAACGGACGGCCGGGGCGAAACTTCAGGCCGCTCACTTCTTCTCGGCGTCGGGACCCGTAGGGCCACGCGCGACGCCGCCCTCTTTCAGCTTCATGTGGCCGTACGGCTCCACCATCTTCAGCTTGCCGATGTAGGCCTGGTAAGCCGCGATCATCTCTTTGAGCTGCTCCGGCTCGTCCTTGCTCAGGTCCTTCTCTTCGCCGGGATCGCGCGCCAGGTTGAACAGCTGGAACTTGTCGCGCGGACCGCTCCAGATAAGCTTGTAGTCTCCCTGGATCAGCGCGCGCCGCGGCGGGTTGTGGGTATCCTCCGCCAGCTCCAAGTAGATCGGCTCGCGCTTCTGCGGCGCCTCCGCGCCGCGCAGCTCGGGCACCAGGCTCTTACCGTGCATGTGCTCAGGCACCGGTTGGCCCAGCAGCTCGTAGAAGGTGGGCACCAGGTCGATGTGGGAGCGACGCTCCGTGATGCGCTGCGCCTTGATGCCAGGGCCGCAGACGAGGAGCGGCACGCGCGTCAGCACCTCCCATAGCTCGAAGGCGTGCTTGTACATACCGTGCTCGCCGAAGGCTTCACCGTGGTCGGCCGAGATCACGACGTAGGTGTCTTTGCCGTAGGGTTGCTCGGCGACGAAATCCAGGAGCTTCTTCAGCCAGCGATCGGTGTGGAAGATCTCTTGGTCGTAGCGGTCGCGCGCCTTATTGCCGAACTTGGGCGCCTCTTCGTGCTTGTTGTACTGGTCGTGTGGGTCCATGTAATGCGCCCACGCGAAGAACTGCTTGTCTTTGAGCTCCGGCTTGCTCAATAGCTCGATGCCCAGCGTCGTCATCTTCTCGCTGGTGACGTGGTTGTCCGTCTGAGCGTCGAAGCTGAGACCTGGCACGACGCGCCACTCGGCGAAACCCTGCTCCAGCCCCTTCGCGCGCGCAAAATACATGTGGCCGTGCCAGGAGAGCGTGACGATGCCGCGCTCCGTCAAGCGCTCGGGCATGAACTCGTTGGCGTTGGAGTACCCCGCGAAGAAGAAGCCGTTGCGGTAAAGCGTGCTCGGGTATTGCCCGGTCAAGAACGCGGCGACGCTCTTGGCGGTGTAGCTGGAGACCGAGTAGGCGTTCGTGTAGTTCGTACACTTCTCCGCTAGCGCGGTGAGGTTTGGCGCGATCGGTCGCTCGTAGCCATTCCACGGCATCTCGGCGCGCATGCTGTCGATGGTCAGAAACAGCACGTTGGGCTTGGTCGGCGCGGGGTCAGCGGCGGGCGCTGGCGCGGCGCTGGCGGAGGGCGCAGCCGCCACCTGGGCGCTGGGGGCGGGGCTCGGCGCTGGAGGCTGCTCCGGAGGATCCTTTTTGGAGCAAGCGGTAGCCACGAGCAGCAGAGCGAGGGTCGGCGAACGCATGAGCCTGTTCTACCCGCCTTGGATCTCTCGCTCCAACGATCAAGCTCACTTTCTAAATTCTGCTCGGTGATCCGGCCTTCCACTTCCTGCTCCGCGTCCTCCGGCGTGAGCACGAGGTCCTGAGGCAAGGCCGCGCCTGTCGGGGCCGGGGCCGGGGCCGCTCCGGG
Organism: Pseudomonadota bacterium; assembly: GCA_023411445.1. Classification (GTDB taxonomy): domain Bacteria; phylum Myxococcota_A; class Polyangia; order Polyangiales; family Polyangiaceae; genus PMG-095. Next base: position 129 of record JAEYOT010000833.1, on the reverse strand, counting down.
CGCGGCGCTCGGCTGCTGCTGCTGCGTTTGCTGGCTTGGAGAGCGCGAGCAGGCGACGCTGAGCGCGACTAGCAGCAAGCAGGGGACGCGGGCCGTGCAGCCGTTCAACGGGGTGACCCCGAGGCGCTG
>JAEYOT010000796.1 GCA_023411445.1 Pseudomonadota bacterium | reverse complement strand
GGAGGTGGACCATAGCCGCCGCCTGGTGGAGAGCCCGGAGGCGGCCCCCAGCCGCCGGGAGGTCCCCCGCCACCGGGTGGATAGCCACCGCCGCCCGAAACGTTCACGATCCCTTCCCGCATGGGGCCCGATCTCCTTGGGGTTGGACCCACCAAGCTAGTTCAGGGCACCCTAGATAGCACCAATTTTAGGGGGGCCGCTCAGCGCGAGAAACGCACGCGGCCAAAGCGGCTCGCCTTGTGGAAGTTGCCTTGCCCTAGGAGGGGCGACCAAGCAGCGCCGCCGTTGTTCTCCACCACGTAGAAGTTCATGCGCCAGATGTCGTCTGGACGCGGCGGCGTGCGCTTGGCCTTGTCGAACGCGCCCCACGGAATCGCCATTTCGACGACGTAGCCTTCGTCTTCCACGTCGTCGTCCAGCGTGCCCCGGAGAACGACCGCGCTCTTCAGTCCGGCCGACCAAGCCTGGTGACCGAACGGCCCGTTCGGCTCCACGCGCGGCTGGTTGTACGAGTCGAAGCGTGAGTCGAACACCAGGTTCTGGGGGCTGACCTGGATCTCGTAATAGTCCAAGTTGTCGCCGTCACCGTCGGGATCGATCATGAGCTCGACCGTGTCCTTCAACCACAGGTGAGGGTCCGTCTGTTGGGGGTCGAAGCCGCCTCGTAGATCTTCGTCGTAGACGTCGAAGCCGACGTACAGCGCCTGGTCGTCGTACAAGAGGCGCACGTCGCCCGTGACGGCGCTCCCAGCTTGCGTCTCCCCCGTGCCGGCGTTTCCGAGCTGGCCCGTCGTCGCAGCGAGCGACCACGCCTTCTCGTCGAGGTTGCCGTCGATTTCCAGCCGCCAGTCCGGCCGCAGGCGGGGCACCCAGATCACCGGCACCGCGCCCGGCATCGCGGTCGGGCGCTGAACCGGCAGGGTAGCGACCAGCGCGCGATCCGCCAGGTGCTTGCCGCGCGTCACGGGCAAGCGCGCGTCGTCACGGAACAGCCCCGTCACGACCATGAGCGAGTCGGTGCGCAGGTTGCTCGGCACCGTGAACGCCTGCTGGTCGACGTAGACCTTCCCCTCTTGCCAGTCACGCGGCGCGAGGACCGGCTGCGAGCCGCTCAGCCGGCGGAGCGGGCCATTGCCGTCCAACGTGAGCAGCCGCTCGCCAGCTCCATCCAGCACGTGCGTGAACAGGCGGTAGCCGCGCGGCACCGGTCCGACGCGACGCCAGTACAGCGTGAGCTGGACGCGTGAGCCGACCTTCAAACCTTGCGTTGGTTGCAGCGCCGCGCCGAGCAACTCCACGGCGGCGCCGACGACGACGTCGAGCTTGATCGGCACTTTCGGAGGCAGCGCGTCGAGCTGGGCGATGTCCGACGGCGGCGCCTTGGCGCACGCCGCCGTCAGCCCCAGGCACCAGAGCGCCGCGCTGAAGAGCGCACGGCGCACGGTTACTTAGGCGGGGTGGGCGCCGCGGGTCGAGCCGCCGAGTCGCGCGGCTTGGCCGACACTGGCGATGGCCGCTTGGCGCCGGCACCGCGCTTCTCCTCCTTGGCGGCGCGCGCGCGCTTGGCGCCTGGCTGCACGCCGGTGTCCAGCGTAGCCACGATGCCCCCGTGCTTGGCGTCAGCGGGGCCGCTCAGCACGCGCAAGTGCACCGCGCCGAACGTACCGGGCGCGGCTTTCGCTTCAGCGGCGCCTTCGTCCTGCTGCTCGGCGTCTTCGGTAGGCTCGGCCTCGGCGTTGATCGGCGCCGCCGAAAGCCCCACCACGATCGAGAAGCGCGGCGCGTCGATGTCCTCCGGCACCGTGAGCGTCACGTCCTCTACGTACACCTTGCCCGGCTCCCAGTTGGCAGGCGTAAGCTCTCCCTGGCGCAGCGGGCTCGTGCCCGTGACCTCGAAGCGACGACCGCCCGGCGTGACCAGCTCCGTGTACAGCTGGTAGCCCTCGGCCAGCTTGGACGACGAGCGCCAGAACAACTTGAGCTGCACCTTGCTGCGCGGCGGCGCCAAGCGCTCCGGCTCCAGCGCGTAGCCGAGCAGCGTGACCTTGCCGTTGAAGTCGATGTAGAGCGGGTTCGGGATGTCCGTGGGGGCGTCGTCGAGCACCAGGCTCCTCAGCTCCGGAGACAGCTCGGGCTTGGCCTCGCCACTCGGCTGCGCGCAGCCCGTGAGGGAGAGCAGCAGCCCGATCGCAATCACCTGCATTCGCATCACTTCTTCTTTCCCTTCTTGCGCGCGTCGCGCTCCCGCTTACGTTGATTCTTTTTGGCGTTGCGCTCGCTCGCGCTGAGCGTGCGCATCGCGGGCGTCCGCGGACCGCCGATGGTCTGGCCGCCCATCCCCGGCAGGCCCATGCCGGGAAAGCCCATGCCCGGTAGGCCCATGCCGGGCATACCCGGCATGCCGCCCGGCATCTGCGGGAAACCTTCGGGGAATTTGCCGCCTTTCATGGCGCGGCGAACGTTGCGCGCCATGCCGCCCATACCGGGCAGGCCACCGAGCAAGCCTCCCAGCCCGCCACCGCCACCGCCGCCCATGGCGCCCATCATCTGCCGCATGTACAAGAACTTCTGCACCAGCTCCGACACCGCCTGCTCGGTGCGGCCGGAACCGCCGGCGATGCGCTTCACGCGCGACGGCTCGCGGATCAAGGCTTGCGGATCCTGGCGCTCGAACTTCGTCATCGACAAGATGATGGTCTCGGCGTCGGTCAGCTCGCTGTCGTTCACCTGCGCCGCGGCGCCGGGCGGCAACATGCTGGAGAGCCCCGGGATCTTGTCGATCAGATCGCGCACGGAGCCCATCTTCTGGATCATGCGGATCTGATTCAGGAAGTCGTCGAGCGTGAACTCGCCCTGCATCATCCGCATGGCGTCCTTCTCCGCCTGCTTCTGATCGACGACCTCTTCGAAATCCTGGATCAGGCCGACCACGTCGCCCATGCCGAGCACGCGCGACGCCATGCCCTCCGCGCGGAACGGCTCGAGCTTGTCCGTCGTCTCGCCCATACCGACGAACACGATCGGCGCGCCGGTCACCTCTTTCACGGACAAGGCCGCGCCGCCGCGCGCGTCACCGTCCAGCTTGGTCAGCACGGTGCCGGAGATGCCCAGCCGCTCGTTGAAGGATTTGGCGGTTTTTACCGCGTCCTGACCGATCATGGCGTCGATGACCAGCAGGATGTTCTGCGGCGCCACCGCGCCCTTGATGGCGCCGAGCTCCTCCATCAACGGCTCGTCGATCGCGAGGCGGCCGGCGGTGTCGTAGATGATGACGTCGGCCTTGTGCTGCTTGGCCTCCGCGCCCGCGGCGCGACAGATCTCGAGCGGCGCCGCGCCCGGGATGTTGAACACCGGCACGTCGATCTGCTTACCCAGCACCATCAGCTGGTCGACGGCCGCCGGCCGCTGCATGTCCGCGGCCACCAGCAGCGGGGACTTGCCCTGCTTCTTCAGCCAGCGCGCGAGCTTGGCGGCGGTGGTCGTCTTACCGGAGCCCTGCAGGCCGACCATCATGA
>JAEYOT010000785.1 GCA_023411445.1 Pseudomonadota bacterium | reverse complement strand
CATCTGGGATGTGTCGAACGCGCGGGCGCCGCGCCACATCAAGCTGGTGAAGCTGGAAGGCATCAACTACGGCGACTTCACGGACGCGGTGTGGGGGATGTACTGGCAAGGCACCACCATCTACATTGGCGGCACGAACACGGGCCTGCACATCCTGGACGCCTCGGATCCCGAGGACGTGAAGTTCGTGAAGAAGATCCCGATCTCGCAGCTGGGCGGCGTGAGCGCTGGCCCGCTCTGGGCCATGGGCAACATCCTCGTGATCACCACGCCGAAGGATCTGGGTGGCATCGCCACGCTGGACATCAGCGATCCGTTGTCGCCCAAGACCCTGGATTCCATCATCCTCAGCAAGAGCTACATCTGCGGCATGTACGGGCGGCACGTGTTCGTGCAGTCGCCGCTGCGCGTGTGGGACGTGCTGACGGACCCAACCGACATCGGCTCCGCCAACGCGCCTAAATACACGCTGCCGGACTCGGCCTTCACCGCCAAGGGCTACCCGGCCGCCTCCGAGTACATGAGCTTCGCCGACGGGCACCTGTTCCTCGGCCATTTGCGCCCGGATGCGGGCGTCTCCAAGATCGACATCTCGAATCTGCAGAACATGCAGATCAAGAGCCGCATCTGGGGTCGCCTGGAGTTCACCAACGGTGACGACCAGTTCTCGATCCAGGTCGGCAGCCTGCTGGTGCTGGCAGACGACGAGCTGCCGTACCGCGGCATGGTGCTGGCGGCGCACAGCACGGAGCCGGACACCACGCCCCCGGCGGTGAACGCGGTGGAGCCGAAGGACGGCGCCAAAGGTCAGTCCAAGAAGACTCGCATCGGTATCAGCTTCACGGACAACGTGGAGCTTGCCACCGTGCACCCGGAGAGCGTGATCGTGCGCCCGATGGGCGGTGCGCCGCTGGCTGGAAAATTCGGCCTCTACATGGGCATCCTCGCCTTCGATCCCGATGAGGACCTGGCGCCCAACACCACTTACGAAATTGTCCTGCCCAAGGACGGCGTGAAAGATCTCGTCGGCAATGGCATCGCGGCCGAGTTCAAGTCATCGTTCACGACTGGCTCTTGATGTGATGCGCACGCGGCCGTCGTTGCTCGGCCTGTTCGGAGCCGCGCTGCTGTGGTCCGGCGCGGCGCGCGCCGTGACGGCTAACCTGCAGGAGAGCGGACCGTCGGTGAAAGATGAGGTCGTGACGTTCGACCTCATCGTGACGGACGCCGTCGGTCCCGTGCAGGTGCGCTGGGACATGGGCGACGAAACGCGCACGGAGTTCGTGGTCGACGCGCTGCAGCAGCAGCACGCCTACGCCGCTCCCGGCCATTACCCGGTGCTGGCCACCGTGAAGGACGACGTCGGCTTCACCAGCGTGTCGTTCGTCCACACCGTGCACGAGCCGCTCGTGCCCGGGCGCGCCAGCGGCTCGACGGACTTGGTCTACGACCAGGAGAGCCGCCGCCTCTACACCGCCAACTACGACAACGACACGGTCAGCGTGGTGGACGTGGACGGCCTGGCCAAGCTGGCCGAGGTGCCGGTGCAGCGCGGGCCGGTCGGCGTGGGGCTGGCACCGCAGGGCAAGCTGTGGGTGCTGCACCGCGACGCGCACGCGATCAGCGTGGTGGACACCGCGAGCTTGACGGTCGAGCGGCAGATTGCGCTGCCCTACGCTTCGCAGCCGCTGGGGCTCGCGCTGAGCCCTCTGGGCGACGTGGCGTACGTGAGCCTGATGGCGGTGGGCAAGCTGCTGAAGCTCGGCGTCGCCACAGGTGAGGTGCTGGGCGAGCTCTCCCTCGGTCCCTCGCCGCGCGGCGTGAGCGTGTCGCACGATGGCGCGCACGTCTTCGTCACCCGCTTCATCTCCGCGGACTCCGGCGGTGAAGTGACGCAGGTGGACGCAGCGAGCTTTCAGGTCGCTCGGCGCTACGCGCTCGAGCCGGACACCACCACGCTGGACACCGACCAACAAGGGCGCGGCTTGCCCAACTACCTGTTCTCGGTTGGCCTCTCGCCGGACGGCTTGTTCGCGTGGGTGCCGGGCAAGAAGGACAACATCTTCCGCGGCCCCTTCCGCGATACGGTGCCGCTCAGCGACGACAACACCGTGCGTCCGCTGATCTCGCTCTTGGATTTGACGGCCGGGCAGGAGCTGGTCGAGCGCCGCATCGATCTGGACGATCGCAATTTGCCGAATCAGGTCGTGTTCACGCCGTACGGCGACTACGCGTTCGTCAGCGTGGCGGGCTCCGCGCTGGTGGAGGTGCGGGACGCCTACACGGGCAGCTTCGTCACCGCGCTGAAAGAGGCCGGGTTCTCACCGCGCGGCTTGGCGCTGACGGAAGATGACCAGCTGTTCGTTCACGCCTCGCTCAGCCGCAGCTTGGTGGTCTTCGACGTGGCGGACATCGTCGCGTCGCACGACTTCATCACCAAGCGCGTCACCGAGATCCCGCTCGTCGCCAGCGAGAAGCTCGAGCCGCAGGTGCTGCGCGGCAAGCAGCTGTTCTTCAACTCGGCCGATATCCGCATGAGCGACCAGGGCTACATCAGCTGTGCGTCGTGCCATTTCGACGGCGCGGAAGATGGCCGCGTCTGGGATTTCGGCAGCGCGGGCGAGGGCTTGCGTAACAG
>JAEYOT010000742.1 GCA_023411445.1 Pseudomonadota bacterium | reverse complement strand
CGCTCAGGCTGCACCGACTGCGCGCCGCCAGCCCGTTGCTCCCCGCCGAGCTGCTCCTCCACCTTCGTCAGCTTTTCTCGCAGCGCCCGCGTGCGTAGCTTCACCGACTCTTCGGCCCCCTGAATCGCGAGCGCTCGCGCCTCGGCCCCCTTCAGCGCGATCTCCGCGGGCGACCCCGCGTCCGCCTCGCTCGCCATCTCAGTCAGGTTCTCGATGACCTTGGCGTAGTTCTGCTGCCGCGCCTCCACTTCCCGCCCAAACCGCGCGATCGCCCGCGAATAATGGTCGTTCAAGGTGCGCGACAAAAGCCCGCTCTTCCACACGAACCACGCCGCGCTCGCCAGCGCCACCACCACGAACGCCCACCCCAAGGCAGACCGCACGGCGTGACCACTCGTCGCTCCCGTCTTATCGCTCTTGTCCGGCAAGATTCACCAAGGCGCAGCCTAGTGGCCGCCCAAACGGCAGCCAATCAGCAGAACCCTACGCCAAGAAAGGCGCGCGCCGATAGTCGTGAGTTTGCGGAGCAGCCATCGCTCCTTTGTACAAACTCACAAGCCGCGCACCGCGACCGATCCCTCACGAACCGCGTCGGCCGGTGTCGAACCAACGTTCACGATCACCGGTGCGACCGGCGCCGCCGGTGCGACCGGCGCCGCGGGCGATCCACGCACGCCAGCATGCTGAGCCTCCAGCTTCGTCGCCTCCAACTTTGCCTCGTTAATGGCTTGGCGCTCCTTCTCGGCCGAGCTGCGAATGTTGAGCACGTCGTGGAACAGCTTCACCGAACCTTGCTGCCACCGGCGATGATGCCCGCCGTGAGCAGGTGCCCCAGAAAATGCGTCCTATCGCGCGGCAAGATCACGCTCACCGCGTCAAAATCCCAATACCGGCACACCGCGAACGCCACCAGCACCGAAATGGGCTCCTTCACGCCCTTGCTGTCGAACCGCTCCACGAACCAGCGGTTCTCGAACACCACCGCCAACGCCCGCGCAAGCAAGAAGCTGAGCAGGACGATGACCAGCATGACGTTCAGCAGTTGCTCGCTATCAATCGCAAATCGCTCCGGACCCATGGCTCTCTCCCGCGTGCGGTGGAGATGTCGGAAACTATCAGTTCATGACGTAAAAAGTCTCTGTCGCTCGCCTCGAACGAACGAATGCGTAGGATGAGCGGCGTCGCGGTCACGGCGCCCGTCACGCCGGCGGGTGGCGGCGTTCCTCGTGCGAGGCACGGCACATTTCGCGCAACTGGCGAGCCCGGCGTCCCGAACCCTCGGCATGACCACCATCGACTGCCACCGCATGAGCCACGAGGCCTGCTGCATCATGCTGCCACCAGCGTGCCCAGTCTTTGTCGGCGCCAGTGTCGGCACCATCTTGGGCGCCTGTGAAGTGGCTTGCCGAGACCTCGAGTCGCGGTGATGGCGAGCTCCGCTGCCTGGGCTCGCTTCTCCTGGAACGAGCCCTTCATCTGGAAGCGCTTCGCGCTCGGCTTCGCCCTTGCCGCCATACCAGCCATCGCGTGCCTAGCCCAGGGTTGGGGCATCGCAGCCCTACTGCTCATGGCCATCGGCGCCTCGCCCATCCCGCCTCGCGTTTCCGTGAGCGCGCGCGGCGTGGCCTGCCGCTGGCTCTTCGTCGAGCAGCTGGTGCCCCTTTCGCACCTCACCAGCGCTCGCCTCGAGCCGGACCCGCGCCGCGGCGCCCTCAGCCGTCCCACCGTGCTCTCCCTCGGCCGGCACGGCAAGCCGCCGCTCCATATCCACGGTCCCCCTGCCGTCCTCCACCAGCTCGAGCAGGATCTCCGGCGCGAGCTCGCGCTCGCCGGCGCGCCGTTGTTGGGGGACTGGTCTGAAGGTATCCCCTGACGGCCAAGCGTCAGCTCAGGATGGCAGGCGCCGCTTGCGGTGTGGCCAAGGTGGTGTCGTCCTCATCCGGATCGTCGAGCACCACGGGATCGAGGACAAGCTGCCGATTGACCCACGCGTTGTACGCCGTCGGATCATCCTTGATGGCCCGCTCGATGGCTACCGATTCGCGGTACTGCGTCGCCGCAGCCGCCATGGTCCAGCTGGCCTGGATGCCGAGCTTCTCGACCTCCTCGCGTATCATAGTCAAGCTCGCGCGGAAGAACTCCTTGCGCGGGTTGACCTTGTTCAGCTGCGCATTGAGGAAATGGCGATGTAGAGCGCGCTCCAGTGCCGGGGCGTCGTCACTGACGATGAGCGCGTGGACGTCGAAGTCGAAAGGAACGCTCGCGTCGCCCAGCTCACGAATGCGGTCGAGCGGCTCCAAGCGGCGAGTGAGGCCGATCTTGAACACGTCTTCCCCGAACGAACCGATGTTCGAGATGATGTAAACGTGGCCTCGCTTGGTCTGCTGCGCCATCGAGAGAGCCCGCTGGTTCTTCTCCTCCGCCGCTTGCAAGCGCAGAGCAAGCTCCTGTAGCTGGGCCTCGTACTTCGCTCGTTGGGCATCGGTGGCTTGCGCGATCTCTTGCTGTGCCCTTGCCATCGCACGCCGAATCACATCTTCCTCCTTCGCCGCTTCCCTTTGCGCTCGCTCGTACTCCCGGCGGGCCCGTTCCTCCTCGCGCAGCTGCTCCTTCAAACGCCGTTGCTCCTCGCGCTCGCGCTCCTTGAGCTCGTGCACAATGACGGCCCATCTCAGCTCCTCGATGCGAGCCTCGAGGAAGCTTCGCAGGATTCGCGCGTTGCGGAACGCTCGCCCGTTCTTGTTCACGATGGCGAACCCGTTCACCATCTGTTCGTACAACGTGCCAAAGTTGTCGGCCTTGCTCCTGGCCAGGATGGTGTCCATCTTCCCATTGAACGCGTCAATGACGAACTCGATGGCCGCCTGCCGACGCTCTGGCTCCACGTAGTCACAGGTTGCCGCTTTGCCAGCTTTGATCATCGCCTTGGTTCGTTGACGGTACTCCTTGAGCTTGGCGCCGGCGTCCGTATGAGCGAACGCTTCCGCGAGCCCATCGAGTAAGGTTTCCGTCGCCACCAAGTACTGGTCGCCGTACCCGTCCACGACGTTCTTCAGCGCTCGCGCCTCCAGCCTGTACGCCTCGGCATTGCGCTTGGCGTCCAGCGCATCTTCCGCGATGGCATGAGCACGGAGTTGCGCTTCCGTGACGATCGTCACCGCTTGCTGGTTTCCGGCGGCGACGATGTTCGCCGCTTGTTGATGCGCCCCAGCTTCAATGGCGGCGATCGCGGCTCGACGCTGGTGCACCTCGCGTTCGACCTCGACGATCGGCCGATAGCGCCCCAGCTCCTGGTTCTCGGCCATGACGTGGTGCAGTTGCTGCTGCTGCGCGGCTGAGTACTCCTGAAGCGCGTGGTTGTGCGCCCGCAGCGCTTGAATGTGGGCGTCCTGGGCCGCCCGATGCGCCGTTAGCTCCGAGACACTCCGCTGCAGCTCAGCCGCGCGCCGCGCTGCCCGATAGCCCCAGACCCCAACGCCCACGAACAGCAGAAACCAAAACCAGGACATGCGTTACTCCTGCGCGCGCGCTTCGCGATACGCCTTCACCATCTCGTTCGTCACGTCGCTTGGATAGCAAAGCGGCGCCGCCCCCCCCGGCCGGCTATACGCGCTCCGCTTCCCGCACCGCGACCCATTGCGCGCCGTGTTGTACGGACAAGGACAGTTGCCCGGGTACGCCGCGATCGACTCATCGATCAAGATCTGCCTGATCTGCGCGTCGCTCGGCCCCTTCCGCTTCCCCTCGGCTCCCGCCGGCGTCGCCAGCCCGTACACCAACCCGAGCGCCATCATCCCTGCCAGTAGCTGCTTCATCGATCCTCCTCGGCCTAGGGCCGGAATCTCTGATGAGGCCACAGGCGCGGCCCGGAGTGCAAGCCGTGCGGGCGTTCAGCCATTAGTCGCGCGTGGTGTGGTGAATTGTAAAAACTCCCATGCTGCGAACTAACTCGTGCGCGCACTCCTCACTTGCGTCGCCGCCACCGAATCGGTCACTATGAAAGCTTCGCGAGATCTCATCATCACGCAAAGCCGCCGGGGCAGAGCCTATGGACTTCGAGAAAGCCATATCGCTCGTCAGCACTATCAACGAGCTGCGTCGCATCGCCAGCGCGCACGTCATCGATCACAACTCGTCTCCGAGTGCCGCGCCATGACAGAGGACCTTGGTCGTCTGCAGCGAGTGCCCTTGCGCGAGGCCTGGCTGAACGAGGCCACGCACTTCACGCCGTGGTTGGCTCGCCCACAGAACCTTCAACTGCTGGGCGAGACTCTTCGCCTCGAGCTGGAGGTCGAATCCCAGGAGAAGGGCGTGGGGTCCGTTTCGTGCAGATATCCTGTGTAAGCAGAGCACCAGTGATACCTGGGTCCTCATTGAGAACCAGCTTGAACGCACTGACCACTCGCATCTGGGTCAGCTTCTCACGTACGCGGCAGGGCTCAACGCGGTCGTGTTGGTCTGGATAGCCGAGCGCTTCACCGACGAACACCGGGCCGCGCTCGATTGGCTCAATGAGCTCGGCAACGAGCGGCTTCGTTGTTTCGGCCTCGAGATTGAGCTCTGGCGGATCGGAACCTCGCCAATAGCGCCGAAGTTCAACGTCGTCTCGGAACCGAACGACTGGTCGCGAACCGTTGCCAGCGTCGCGGAGCAGGTTGCGGCGGGGACGCTGACTGAAACCAAGCAGCTACAGCTCGAGTACTGGGCCGAGCTTGCGAAGCTCATCAGCTCGTCCGGATCACCACTTCGGCCCCAGAAGCCGTTGCCTCAGAACTGGATCAACCTCGCCCTTGGTCGTAGTGGTATCCACCTGGCGGCCGTCGCCTCTACCTACACCGCTGAGACTGGTGGGTACGCAGGTGAGCTTCGCGCCGAGGTTTACACCGACCATCCGACGCACGCGCGGGCCTACTTCCAGGCGCTGGCCCGCGATCGCGACGTCATCGAGGCTGAACTGGGTGAGCCGCTCAACTGGGACGACACGCCTGGTCGCCGCGCCCAAAAGATCTTCTTCCGTCGTGATGCTAATATTCGGAATCGCGCCGACTGGCCCGCTCAACACCAGTGGCTCAAGGCCAAACTGGAAGCGCTTCACCGCGTGTTTAGACCTAGAGTTCTGCAACTCAGCGCTGCCACCGACGAGCCCTCCTCGAACGAACAGGGGCAAGCCGGTGAGCCTTGATGCGTCGAGTAGGTGATTCGATTTGCCTTAGTAAGGAGAGCATGGATGGGACGGCCGGCAGAAGAGGATCTACTGCGACGAATCCGCATGTGCCGAGTGCACAGAAGTTCAATATTTGGCGCTTCTGGGATCCCACGTCCGGCAAGCCAAGGCCGGAGGTCACCCGAAGAAGTATCCGCAGGTGATGTCGCCAGGCCGAAAGGCGCACCGGCCGCCGATGGCGACTAACACGCAGCGAGCGCAGCCTCGGGGTGCCACAACTGGGAGCAGGTGGTCTCTTCTTCGACGTCCCAGCGGAGAACTTCGGGCGCATCGTGGCGGTAAGTCTCCCTTGCAACCGCCAGCGAACGAACGAGTGGGAAAGCCCAATGGTCCGAGCCTCGTTCGGCTAAACGATGGCCATGCAGCGCCGCGCGAAACCCTCTCCCACCGGATTGGGAGCGCTAGCAGCTAGTAGTTGCGTGGTGCGACGACTCGAACAGAGTGCGCTTCGTTCGAGCGATGGCTCCAACTGTCTGTTTGGCTCCCGGGCTGCGCGGCACGCTGCTGAACACCCGCGCTCTGTCGTTTCCTGGCAGACCTCGCGCGATTCTTCTCCAGATTCTGGCGCCCCCTTGGTATGAACCAGGACACTGACGCTCGCCTGAGCTTTGGCCGTTGGGGCCGAAGAAGGGGTGGCGCTCAGTCGGTTGGCGGTGCCAGGTGCAGGAGCGGAAGCGATGAGTCAGCAGATGTGGTTCAGTCCAGGTGGCGAGCGCGTTTGGGAGGCGCTGGAGGCGGGGTTTGCTTGGGGGGAGCGCTGCCACGTCGTGACCGAGCGGCCGAGCGGGCGGGACGCGGATGCGTTCTGGGGCGAGGTCGAGCGCCATGCTGACAAGGTGTCGCTAGGGGCTTCGAGCCACGGGCACTTCGCGTGGTTCGAGAAGGGGGATGAGCTTCGGTTCCTGCTGGCGCCGTCGCCGTTGAGCAGCCGCGCCATCGCGGGGCCGGGCGTCTGGCTGTACTGGGCGGGCAACAAGCTGGAGCTGCCGGAGGGGCTGCAGGTGGTGCTGGAGTCGAGGGTGGAGCCCGGGAAGGCGTCGGCGGCAGCGGCGGCGCCTACGCATTATTCGCGACCGATTCAGTCGGTGTGCGAGGTCTTGAACCTTCGGACGCCGCGGGATTTGTTCGAGCTCGAGCCTGAGGTTCAGCAGCTGGCGCTGTGGAGCACGCTGCTCGGGGAGGGGCCGCTGGACTTGGATCAGGCCATTCGCTTGGCGGCAGATCGGCTGCGCGCGCAGGGCTTCCTGAAGTACCAAGCGCTGCGCCAGGCGGGCGGGGTCTATGGTGGGATCGAAGAGCGGCTGCTGGCGGCGCGGCGGGGCACGAATCTGTTCGATCGGCCGCGCAAGGGGTTCGTGCGGGCGATTCAGACGAACCTCGATGAGCTCACCGCCGAGCAATGGCGCGATTGTCTGATCAGCGCGCTCGAACGCGGCGTGCACGTGGATCGCAACGAGGCGGTCCGGCTCGGCTTCAACTACGCGGTCGAGACTTACGGCATCGATGCCCAGCGTCTGCGCAGCGGCGGCCGTGCCGATCATGCTTTGCGCAGCGCCATCAAGAGCGCCATTCGCCAGGGCTATCTCGACCGAGATGGTGCGGCTTATCTGGTGCGCGTCGTCAAGACGGCCCCGCCGACGTTGCGCGGTGTGCTCGAG
>JAEYOT010000444.1 GCA_023411445.1 Pseudomonadota bacterium | reverse complement strand
GACGTGCCCAGCTTGGCGCTCGCGGCGTGCTGCGACAGCACCGGCTCGTGCGCGCGGTCCAGCGCCGCCTCGTACACGGCAGGCGAGCTCTCCGGGGGACGGCTCAGCAGCCACCAAGCGCACAGCGCGACGGGCGGCGCGAGCAGCAAGAGCAGCCAGCGGCTGCGGTGGGGCCGAGGGACGGGCGCCATCGACCAGCATGCTCACACGCCGCCGCCCACGCTGCACGCATTTGGTGCGGGCGAGCGGTCATGCTTAGCTCATAGCGCCTATGGGCACCGCCCTCGATCAAGTCCGTATCGATCGCTGGCTCACCGCCGCCCGCGTGTTCAAGTCACGAAACCTCGCGCAGCAAGCTTGCGAAGCGGGGCACGTACGCGTCAACGACGCACAGGTGCGGCCCAGCTACGCGCTGCGCATCGGCGATGAAGTGCGCGCCTTCGCGCCGCGCGGCACCGTGGTGCTGAAGGTCAAAGGCTTGGCGGACAAGCGCCTCTCGGCGCCGCTCGCGCAGCTACTGTACGACGACTTCTCGCCGCCTCCGCCGCCGAAAGAAGAGCGCATCGCCGTGCGCGAGCGCGGCGCCGGTCGTCCCACCAAGGCCGATCGCCGAGCCCTGTCACGCCTCCGCGGCCGCTAACGGCGGCGCATTGCCAGGAAACGCACTTTCTTGAGCTCCACCACATCATAGCCTTTGCACGGCGTGGCCCCGACACCGCTACCACTCTCACCTTGCGCTGCGCCGCGCACAACGCGCTCGCCGCCGAGCAAGATTTCGGACGCGAGCAGATCCTGGAGCTCCGTGCAGTGGCGCACGAGAGGGCATCGGAACCCCCAGAGCCCACGCGCCAGCGCGGCGGCGGACTATCGCTTGCGCTGCAGGAGCTTTCCGATGTGCGGATCGACTGCCGCGAGCACCCTCTAGCTCGGGTTACGGCGGAAGGCGTCGACCACGCTCTGCCATGCGTCTGCTTCAGCGCCGACCAAGGGGCTCTCGGCAGGCGCTCGCGTCGCGCGCGTCGCGGCGTCGAGTCGCACGAGCGGCAGCGACGCCGTGAGGGTTCGCGCGATCGCGCCTCGCGCTCCCACGCACAGCGCAGTGAGATCGGGGCCGACTGCTCGGCGCGGCGCCGGAAGTAGGCGAAAGCGTCCCGCCGGACCCGCGGCTTCCAAGCCGCACACCGCGCCCCGCACCGGGTCATCGAACGGATCCGGGAGGCCCGGCAGGCCCTGCTCGATGTAGTCGGCGAGCGAGAGCCCCTGCGGTGGGGGCGAGAGCAGCCCCAAGCTGAGGCCGTGAGCGCGAGCTTCAGCTTCGATCTGCGCGAGCGGCGTGCGGCCGGCGAACGTGGCTACGTGCGAGGTGGCGTCCACGCCGGGGACGGGCTCACGCAGCGCGATGGCAGGCGCTGCGCGCTGCGGCTCGAGCGCGCGCGGGTTGAGCAGGCCGTGCGGATCCCAAGCGGAGCGCAGCCGGCGCAGCGTGAGAAGCCCTCCGCCCAGCTCCGCGTCCAGCCAGTGCGCCTTGCTGGTGCCGACGCCGTGGTGGTGGCTGAGCGTGGCGCCCTCCGCCAGCGCCGCACCCAGCGCCGCGTCGATCAAGGCATCGTAGCGCGCGAGCGCATCGCCCCGGCGCGAAGCGACGAACGTGAAGTAGATGCTGCAGCCGTCCGGGTAAGCGTGGCTGAGGTGGGCCAAGACCAGCGCGTGGCGCCCAGCGCTCGCGCGCACGGCCGCGTACACGTGCGCCAAGCGCGCCCACGGCGCGGCGACCTCCAACGTGTCGTTGAACGCGCCCTGCTGAAACACCTTGGACTGTCGGTAGCTGACGGCGTAGCGGTGCGCGAGCCAGTCGCGCGCCGGCTGCTGGCCCAGGGGCGTGCCCGCGAGTGAGCCGAGCAGCTGCTCCGCGTGGCGCTGCTCGTCCTCGGCGTGCTCTCCTTCGAAGATCAGGATCAGCGTCGCGGCGGCGCTGACCCAACGCTCGAACAGCTCGATCGCTCCGTTGAGAGCGCGCGGTGAGCTCAGCACGGCGCGCAGACCAGCGCCGCTCGGCATGCCGGAGCGAGCAGGCTCCTTGCCCCGCTCGTCGGCGACCTTGCCGCGACCGAGCAGGTAGGAGTCGATGGGATCGTAGAGCCGCATCACCTCCGGGCGCAGACCAGCCTGCATGATCAAGCGCATGCCCTCGGCGCCAGCGGCGAAGGTCGGCATGCGGTAGGAGGAGAGCACGCGCGCGCGCGGTGCGGGGTGCAGGCGCAAGCGCGCGCTGGTCACGACGCCGAGCGTGCCCTCCGACCCGATCATGAGCGCGAGCGGGTTGGGGCCGCCCAGACGTCGCCGCAGCCGCACGCTGGCGCCAGTACCGAGCACGCAGTCGGCGGACTCCACCATGTCCTCGATCTTGCCGTAGCGGCTCGAGCACTGGCCGGCGCCGCGCGCGGCGAGCCAGCCGCCCACGCTGGAGCACAGGATGCTCGACGGGAAATGGCCGACCGTGTGCCCCGCGCGCTCGAGCGCCTCTTCTAGATCGATACCGAGCACGCCCGCCTCCACCTCCACCACGCCCTGCTCCGGCAGCACGCGAAAGCGTGTGAGGCGCTTGGTGTCCAGCGCGATGCTGGGCAAAGCTGGACTGACGGCCCCACACACGCCACTGCCGGCGCCGTAAGGCACGAGCGACGCGCCGTGCTGGCGCGCGAGCTCCACCAGCTGCGCGACCTGCTCGGCTCGCTCCGGCCACACCACCAGCTGCGGACTAGGCCGCTCCTGCGGCGCAGCCGCCTCGGCGATCAGGTGCCGGGGCCAGGCGTCACGCGCCGCCGCCGCGCGATCGACTTCGCGGCTGCTCGCGCGAAGCCCGGGCACGACCTCACGGAGCGCTTGCGCCAAATCCACCAAGGTCTTGTACCCCTGTCGCCACGGGACGTATACGACAAGGCTGATGCGCGCGTTCCCTCTGTGCCTGGCGCTGCTCGTCTTGCTCCCCCAGTGCGGAGGTGGCGGCGGCGCGGAACCGAAGACCGCCAGCGACGACAGCGCGAGCGACTCGCGAGCCGAAGGCGATGACTCGGCGGTGAGCAGCGAGGCGGATGACGACGAGAGCGCCGTCGCGGAGAGCAAGCCGAGCGGCCCCAGCTGTGATGACGGCACGTGCACCGTGTGCGGCAGCGGCATCTGCCCGACGGGCTGGTTCTGCGACGAAGGCGCTCCCGGCGGGCCCGCCTGCAGCTGGCTCAAGGAGTGCGCGAGCAAGACCAGCTGCGCGTGCGTGACCAAGGTGCTAGGCGCCTCGTGCCAGTGCCGAGACGACGGCGGCCTCAAAGTGTCCTGCAACTGAGCGGCGCAGCGCCGCCGAGCGC
>JAEYOT010000704.1 GCA_023411445.1 Pseudomonadota bacterium | reverse complement strand
GTGCGGCGCAGCTTGCCAGGCGCCGCGGCGTAGAGCGGATTTTCGACCAATTCACCGGTGGAGCGGCGCTCTACCAGCGGCTGGGTGATCGCGTTCACGTAGCGGGAGACCGGGTGCAGGAAGTCGTAGCCGAAGCGTCGCTGATTGTCGTAGCAGCGCATGTTCGGTGACTGCTCGGCCATCTGCTGACATGCCGGGTCGCTATCGACCGGCATGCATCCCGCTGGCAGGCCGCTCGTGAGACCACACGGCACGCAGCAAGGGTCATTGGGGTCGCGGTCGCAAGCGGAGCTGCCGCGCGGCAAGGTCGCGTTGGTGCTCGCCAGCCAGTGGCCGTACCCGTCGTCGCGTACCGAGCAATCGTTCTCGTCGGTCAGCATCACGATCGCGACGAGCGAGTCAGGCCGCAGGAACTCGGCGCGCTGCGCGAGCAGCTCCGTGTCGATCTCCTGCACGACGGTCCGACCATCCGCGACGCTGAGCGCGCGCGGTGGCTCCGGATCGACCAAGAAGCGGTACCAAGCCTCGAGCGACGCTTCGTAGCCGCAGCCGTTCTCGCCGGCGGCAGTCACCATGCTCGCGAACTGCTCGTTCAGGCGCCGCGCGTCGGCTTCGCCGGGCGGCGCCGCCTCCTGCTCCGGATCCCACGCCAAAAACCCCTTATTTTGATAGCTGGTGAGCCCTGGGCGCACCGACGGGAGCAGCAGCGCTCGATCGTTGTCCGGCGAGGTCTCCCTGCAGACCGCGCTCTGTTGCCCCATGGCGCTCTGCTGCGGAGCGCCGTGCGCGCCGAGGCTCGACGTGATCACGCCGATGTGGATGTCGTTTACCGCGCGAAACTCCGGCTCGAAGCCGACCGGGCACGCCTCCGTGGTCGCAGCGCGCTCCCGGATGCTGCCGCTGGCGTCCACGCAGCGCGGGACGACCAGGCGATTGACCAGCCGCGGCACGGCCTCCGCTAGCAGCCGCTGCTTGTCACCCATGGAACGAGAGTTGTCGATCATGAACAGGAGATCGAGCTTGTCGATCGCGTCGTTGCGGATCGGCTCGACGTAGAGATTGCTGGTCCGCGGCTCCGTCTCCACCACGGGCCGTGACATGCACGAAGCCAGCACGCTGGATACAAGACCGCACGCACCCACCAAGAGGAAGGCTTTCCGCATTCGCTACACGCTCCTTGCGGGTCCATTCAGCAAGGCTCGGGCCAGGTGCTCCCCGGGCCTTTTTCTCGATAGATCGCGCGAAGCGCTTAGGTCTGCGGCAGCTCTTCGGCGTCAACGACGGTGGCATCGCCAACCGAAGTTGACGCCTCCGGCGTTGCCGCAGACGACGTCGCGAACGCTTCGCGCAGAGCTTGCAGGTGCCGGCGCGTCACGCCTGGCACTGCCAAAATGGCTTCGTCCGACGCGGCGCGCAGGGCTGCGACGGAGCCGAGCGTCTTGAGCAGCGACGTTCGCGTCTTCGGTCCGATACCGGCGATGCTGTCGAGCTCCGACGCGAACCGGCGGCGCTTGCCCACCTTGGTGCGGCCGCGGTTGGAGAAGCGATGCGCTTCGTCGCGCGCGCGGGCAAGCAGGAACAGCTCCGGACTGTTGGGCCTGAGCGAGATGGGGTTCTTCTGACCGGGCAGGTAGACGCGGTCCACCAGCTTCTCGCCGGCGACGTTCTCCTTCTCCTTCGCCAGGCCGACGATGCACAGGTCGTGCAGGCCCAGGTCGTGCGCTGCCGCCAAGGCGACGCCCAGCTGGCCGCGGCCACCGTCCACCACGAACAGGTCCGGCAGCTGCCATTCCGTATCGGCCGCGGTCTCCCCCGCTTGCTCGCTGCTCTCCTTGGCCTGTTTGCCGCGCCGAAAGCGCCGCGACAGCACCTCGAACATGGCTTGGTAGTCGTCGCCAGCGCCCGCGCCGCGCACGATGTACGAGCGGTACCGCTTCTTGTCGAGCTGCCCGTCGCGCAGCGCCACCACTGCCCCCACCGTATCGGCGCCGCCCAGGTGGGAGATGTCGCAGCACTCGATGCGACGCGGCAGGGTGGGCAGGCGCAGCCGCTCTTGCACGCGCGCGAGGCGCTCGTCGATGTCGTCGGCTGCGCGGCGCTTCTCTTCGAAGGCGTGCTTGGCGTTCTCAGTGGCCATCTCCAGCAGCGCGCGGCGCGGTCCGCGCACTGGTGCCAGCACCTCCACCTTGGTGCGACGGCTGTCCACCACCTCCGAGCGGCGCTCCATCAGCCACTCGCACACGCCGTCCACGCCTTCCGGCAGGCTGGGCACGATCACTTCGTCCGGCACGTGAGCTTCGCCGGAGCCCCCCTCGCCGTAGTGCTCGCGCAGGAAGGTGGCGACCACCTCGTCGTCCGGCAGGTCGACGTTCTTCAGCGAGAACGACACCCGGTCGATCATGCGGCCCCGTCGCACCACCATCACGCACAGCTCGGCCAAGTCCCCCTCGCGGTACACGCCCAGCACGTCCTGATCGCGGTCGCTGACCACCACCACCCGCTGCGCCTCCCGCGCGGACTCCACGGCGCTCAGCTGATCGCGGTACAGCCCGGCCAGCTCGAACTCCAGGTTCTGACTGGCCGTCTTCATCCGTTCTTTCAGCTCCCGCGTCAGCTCGTCGTGCCGCCCGTCCAAGAATAGGCCCACGGCGCGCACTTGCTGGCTGTACAGCTCGCGATCGATGTCGAGCACGCACGGCGCGAGGCAGCGCTGGATCTGATACTCGAGGCACGGGCGCTTGCGACTGTTGAGCTCGCGGTCCGTGCAGGTGCGCAGCTTGAAGTGCTTCTCCACCAGGTTGAGCGTGCGCCGCGCGGCGGTCGCGGAGTGGTACGGGCCGTAGTAGCTCGCGCCGTCCTTCTGCGGCTTGCGCACCAGCTCGAGCCGCGGGTAAGCGTGCTCGAGCGAGAGGCGCAGGCTCAAAAACTCCTTGTCGTCCCGCAGCTTGACGTTGTAGCGGGGACGCCGCTCTTTGATCAGGCTGTTCTCGAGCACGGCCGCTTCCTTCTCGGTAGCGGTGACGATGGTCTCGAGGTCCTCCGCGTGCCGGCGCAGGAACGGGATGAATGCGCGAACGTCGCTCCCACCGTCCTGGAAGTAGCTGCGCACACGAGAGCGCAGGCTCTTGGCCTTGCCGACGTAGAGCACTGCGCCCTTGCTGTCCTTGAACAGGTAGCAGCCGGGCTGAGCGGGCAGGAGCGCCAGCTTCTGCTCGATGAGGCTGGGCGGCTCGTCGGGCGGCATCGTCGGTGTTATACGACGGGCCACGTGATGCGCCTCGCTCGGCTCGTCAAGCTCCCCTCGCGCAAGAGCGCCGCCGCCGTGATCGTGGCGGTCGCGGCCGGCCTGGGGGCGGGCATCCTGCTTTTGCCCCAGACGCGGGGTCCGGACAGCGTGGATACGCCCTTGCCCGAGGTGTCCTTTCTGGGCCAGCGCTTGGTGCCGGACGACGCGGCCTCCAAGCAGGCGCTGGAGCGCGCTCGTCGCTACGCTTCGACCAAGTTTGCCCTGGTGCTACCGGACGGCTCACGTCGCGAGATGTACCTGGGCGAGCTGGGCGCGGAGATCGACCGCGTGCGGCTGGCCAGCCTGGTCCGGCAGGCCAAGGACCGTACGAGCGTGCTCGTGCGCGGCTTCCGCGCCTCCGGCAATGTAGGGCCGCTCACGCTGCCGGTCCCTTTGTCCCTCAACGTGGAGCGCGCCAGCGTCGCGCTTCGGCGCCTGAAGGACGAGCTGGATCGGCTGCCGGCGGACGCCAGGATGGATTTGGCTCAGCGCAAGTTGGTGCCGGAGGTGCTGGGCCGCCTGCTGGAGGTGGACGCCTCGCTCGCCGCGATCGAGACGGCCCTCGCTGAGGGCGCCCGCGAGGCCAAGCTGGTGTTCGTCGAGCGGAGGC
>JAEYOT010000701.1 GCA_023411445.1 Pseudomonadota bacterium | reverse complement strand
CAAAAGGACTCCGGTCTCGACGGCGTACGCAGAAAGCACGATGCGCCCCGCGCGGGGCGTGGCCGAGATGGCGTGGTGGAGCATGGCGCGGATCAACGCCAGCAAGGTCTTGGGACGGGTGCTCAGTCGCAGCTCGCTCGGGCCCTTCACTTCGATGCTGACACCGTGACGTGCGGCGCGAGCCTCGGCCTCCGCCACGGCCGTCTTTACCAGCTCGGGCACCGAGGTGTCGCTCTTGGGCTCGTCGAAGGGGCAGTCGGCGGCGAGCGCCAAGTCGAAGGCGATCTCGGTCGCCGCGGCGGCGCGCTTGTGCAGGTTCTGCGCGAGCGTGGAGGTTTCGCCCAGCTCGCTCGTGGCCAGGCTGGCGTCGGCGCGTAGGCCTTCCACCAAGCTCCGCAGCGTTCGCTGCAGGCCCAGGGCGGCGCACTGCAGCACCTCGAAGCGCTGCGTGCCGGCGCGTGGCGCCGTGGGCGGGGGTGGCTCGGTGCGGATGTCGCCCGCTGCCAGCACCGTGGCCAGCTCGCGCGCGTAAGCTTCACCCAGCTGCTGCGCTTGCTCCAGCTCCTTGCGAAGCTCCACGACTTCGCGCTGATCGCTGGCGCCATCGGCTGGCAAGAAGATGGATTGGGTGCCACCCTCCAGCTCGATCCAGCCGCCGTGGCGCGTCGCCATGCGACTGAGCCAGCGGCGCTCGAGCTCTTGGGCGCCCGCGTCCGGACCCAGCTCCACGCTGATCTTCACCCACTCCGCTTGCCGGCGGATCGTGACCTCCGCGGCGCCGTCCTGCGCCGTGCCCGCTTGCGTGACGAGCAGGTTGAGCATGCGCCGCAGATCTTGCTCGTCGCCGAACACCTCCGTGCCGGCCCCGGGCTCGATGGCCATGCGCGTGTTGGGCGCCAGGTCCATCAGCAGCGCCGCCAGATCGATCCGCCCACGGCGCGCCTTGCCACCGCGGGTGGCGGTGTTCAGCTCGCTCAACATGCTGATCGCGTCATCCAGCGCGTCCAGCGTGGTCTCGACCGGGGGCGGCTCGCCTGGGGCGTCGATGATGCGCGGCTCGGCCGGGCTCTGGCGCAGCTGGCTGACGCCCTCCCGCAGCGCTCGGGCGGCCCCACGCGCTTCCTGTGCCAAGAGCCACGATATTTCGTGTCGGGTCAAACGTTCTTGGGACACGATTTTTCGATCATGCCAAAAGTCGCCGCGCAAGACTACCGCCGCGCGCTAGAACACGACGGTTGCCTCGTCCCCACACCCCACACCGCTCTCCCCGGCCGCTCCCGCTCCTCTTACTTTTGCTCGCGCCCGGGCTAATTCCTGCCGCTTGCGGCACCAACAAGGTGCCCAGCCCCTTTGGGCCGGGAGCCGGCGGTGGCGGCGGTGAGGCGGGAATGCAGGGCGCTGCCGGCTTCAGGCTGGACGTGGACGGGGGGGACGACGTCGATCCCACCCTCGGTGGACCCTGCCAAGACGACGGGCAGTGCGACGATGGAGTCGAATGTACGGTGGACGCCTGCGATCGCAAGCTGGGTCGCTGCCGCTTCCAACCGGACGACGACCGCTGCGACAACGGCGTGTACTGCGACGGGGCCGAGCGCTGCGACGTGCGGACGGGCTGCGTGGCAGGGGAGCCAGTCGCTTGCAGCGACAACAGCACCTGCACCATCGACACGTGCGTGGAGGAGACTCAGTCCTGCCGCCACGACCCGCGCGACGCCGATGGGGATGGCGACCCGACGCGCAACTGCGGCGGTGGCGACTGCGACGATCGCGATCCGCTCGTCCACAGTAGCGCGGTCGAGGTGTGCGGCAACCGGCGCGACGACGACTGTGACGGCGAGGAGGACGAGCGTGATTGCGTCGCGCCCGAGCACGACACGTGCGAGACGGCGCTCCGTATCACGGAGAGCGGCTACTACGACGTGGATCTGACCGCGACGGCCCTCGACTACCCGAACAACTGCGCCACCAAGTCCCAGGGCTTTCGTGACGTGGTGCTGGCGCTGGTGGTGCCGCCTGGTGAGCCGATGGACGTGGACGTCACGGCCAAGGTGGACGGCGGTCTCTTGGCGCTCGGCAGCGCCGACAGCTGTGGTGACACCGAGACGGTGAGCTGTGAAGGGTCGAACGCGACGCCGCTCGGAGCCTCCGCCGCACGCAAGATCTTCCGCGCTGCCGAGCCTGGCGAGTACCCGCTTTACGTCGCTGCGAACAGCGAGACCGTGGCGCAGGTGCAGGTGGTGCTGCGGCCGGCAGAGCCGCATCCGGGCGACACGTGTGAGGAAGCCGTACCGCTGCCGGACGGCGGCGAGCCGATACTGCTGCGCCTGCCTGGCTACGAGCGCGACGCCGCCAGCGTCTGCGGCGCCCTCTCCGGCGACGCGTTCGCCACGTTCACGCTTGAAGAGGCGAGGGACGTCACCGTGATCGCCGAAGCGCAAGCCGGCATCGCGCTGCCCGTGCTGTCGCTTCGCAGCGAAGATTGCGAGACCGAGCTGACGTGTCGCAAGAGCCAGCCCGGTAGGCTGTTCGTGCGCAACCTGGAGGCTTGTACGTACGCCGTCCAGATTGCCGGAACGGGCGCCGAGGACGTGAGCGTGCGTCTGGAGACGGCCGAAGTCAGCGAGGCGCCGCCGGGTGAGGGCTGCGAAGACGCTCAGCCGCTCGAGCCTGGCGTGGAGCAGTTGGTCGACCTGGCCGACCACGAAGATGCCGTGCACCCGCAATGCCTGCCCGGCGCGCCGGACGCGACCTTCGGCTTCGAGCTGAGCGGCCCGCGGGACGTCGCGCTGATCGGGCGCTTCTCCGACGGCGACGAAGGCGCGGTCAGCATCGCTCGCGCCGAGTGCACGCAGAGCTACGTCTGCCAGTCTGGCCTGGGGACGCAGCGCGCCATGCGCTACGGCCTGCCCGCCGGCAGCTACCAAGCGGTGATCGAGTCCGCGCGGGGCAACCCCGTGGGCATCAGCTGGTTCGAGCGTCCGGCGGGGCTAGCCGTGCAC
>JAEYOT010000645.1 GCA_023411445.1 Pseudomonadota bacterium | reverse complement strand
GGCAAGGGCGGCTCGGGCTCGGGCGGCTCGGGTACAGCTGGTGCGGCCAGCGCCGGCAGCGGCGGGACGAGCTCGGCTGGCAGCGGTAACGCCGGCTCAGGCCCGGGAGAGCCGCGCTGCACGGCAGCGCCCCAACCTGGATCCTGCAACGCAGCCTTCCAGCGCTGGTACCACGACCCCAAGACCGGCATCTGCCGGCCTTTTGTCTACGGCGGCTGCGACGGCAACGAGAACAACTACGAATCCCTGGCGGAGTGCCAAGCAGCCTGCCCCACGAACACACCCGACTACGACACCTGCACGGTGCCGGACGACTGCACCGTCACACTGGCGAACACCGGCTGCTGCGGCGTCTGCGACACGCCGGCCCTCACGACGTGGGACATGGTAGCAGTGAACAAGCAGCACCTCATCGCTGTCGGCGGCCAGTGCCTGCGCATCGCGCCGCCCCGTGACGAACCGATTTGCGCGCCATGTGCGATCCCCCCGGACGCAGGCGGCTTGAAGTTCTTCGTCGCCAACTGCGTCGCCGGCCAGTGTGTGGTGGAAGACGTGCGCAAGAGCCCGGTGAGCGCCTGCAAGAAGGACGAGGATTGCCGCGTGCGCAACGGCAACGACTGCTGCGAGGGGTGCGGCGTGCTCAAGTCCATCGCCGTCAATACGACCAACGCGTTCGAGGAGCTGGTGTGCGGCGCCATGCCGCCGGGCTGCCCCGAGTGCGACGTCGCGGTCGGCGCCGCCGTCGCGAGGTGCGGCGCCAGCGGCTTCTGCGCTCTGGCATACCCGCCCCCGGCGCCGTGAGTCAGCGCGCGCCGGAGAGCTTGGCGAGGCGCTGGCTCACCTCGCTCTCGAAGCGGGCGATGTAGCGCTGGACCAACTCCTCCGGCCTCACGCCGTCGAGCAAGGTCGTGAGATCCATGCCCCAGGTGAGCTGCGTGTGCTGATCCGTGCCGTGAGACTCGAAGTACGTGGCGTGCGCGCGGCGCCGGCCGGCGGTGGCCAAGTCGTAGCGCTTGCCGCCGGCGATCTGCGAGTCGAACACGCCCATCAGCGCCGCGTGCAGGTTCTCGCGGCGGTCGAGCGGCATCACCACTTTGTCGGCGTCGCACAGCCAGTCCAGATCCCGCCACACCTCGCAGCCGATGATGCGCCGCGGTCGCTCGCTCGGCGCTAGCGCCTGGCAGGCGGCGATCAAGCGCAGGCACACGGCCACGTGCGTGTCGTGCTTGTCGGCCAGGTTGTGCGTGTACACCACCTCCGGCGTCGTCGCGCGGAGGATCGCGCAAAGATCGGCCAGCACGTCCGGCGCGGCGCCGTCCTTGACGGCGCTGGAAGGGTGACCGAGCTGAAGCATGGCGGAGTACTCGCCCACGTAGGCGGCCTTGCGCTGCTCTAGCTTGCGCACCTCTCTCATCTGCTCGTCGCTGTAGGCTTCGTACTCGAAGGCGCGCGCGCTCCCGCCGCCGTCCGTCACCACCACGCCGGTGAACCACCGCGCCGGATTCTGAAAGCACTCCTCCACGCCGTGCGCGGCCATGAGCTCGAGATCGTCTTGATGCGCGCCCACCGCCAGGTGCGTGGTGCGCGCGAGCGCTTGCGGTAGCGGGCTATCGTCCGGCACGAAGAGATCGGCGCTATGTCGGCTGAGCGAGAGTGTCATCGGGCTCCTCAGACTCGCGGCAGGCTGGCCGCGGCGATGGCTTGACCGACGCGGCGCGTGGCCTCGTCCGGCAAATGGATGCACACGCGCTCCGCCAGCTCTGGCGACTCGGTCGCGAGCACGCGCCGCGCCGTCGCGATCAGCAGGTTGCCGCCCTCACCGGAGGTGACTCGTCCGAGCAAGAGCACGTGCTTCATGACGTAGAAGTCCGCGTACTGTAGCAAGCCGTAACCCAAGTAGACGCCCAGGGTCTCGAAGATGGCACGGGCCCTTGCGTCACCGGCCGCCAGCCCGCGCTGAACCGCCTTTAGCTTCTCGCCCGGCGAGGCATCGCTCGGTAGCTCCAGCCGAACGTGCGCGGCCAGGCGGATGGCGGCGTCTTGCGAGAAGTAGCTCACCCCGGTGCCGCGATCGCCGGACCATTCTACGTCCAGCGGCGCCTGCTCGCTCACGTCCACCGGCGCGAACGAAAGCTCGTTGAGCCAGCCGGTGATCAGGCCCTGCTGGCTGACGTAGCCGACCGCCTGGCTCGTACCCATCGCGATGCCGAGCACCGGACAATCCTTCAGCTCCAGCGCGCCAGCCAGCGCCGTCACGTCACCATCGTTGGCGACCTCGAGCGGCACGTCCCCCCACCTCTTGGCGAGGTCCTGGTAGATGCTCTTGATGCGCGCGTTGAACTCCGCTTCCGGCACCTTGCGAAACAGCGAGGCGACCCTGGTGCGGTTGTCCACGTAGATGCCGGCGGAGCTCACGCCGATCGCGTCGATGCGAGGCAAATGCGCGGCCGCGCGGCGGATCGAGTCGTCGATGCCGTCGATGTGATACTGCGGGTCGCTCTCGAGCTTCGGCTGCCACACCGTCTCAAGCGAGAACACTTCCTTGCCGTCGATGACAGCCGCTACCTTGCGATCGCTGCCGCCCGCGTCGAAGCCGATGCGGCAGCCGTCGAGGTGACCGCCAATGGCCTTGCCTTGCTCGAGCTCCGCCGGCAGCTCGGCCTCGCTCACGCTCACGACCGAGAAGGCAGGCTGCTCGTAGACCTTGGCGAAGAAGTCCGCGTCGAAAGCCCGCTCGCCACCGGGTCGGTACTGGGCCTGGAGCGCAGCCGCGATTGCGCGGGAGCCGGCGACGAAGACGCGGTGGCCCCCGCGCTGCCACAGCAAAAACTTGAGCACTCGCTCCGCCAAGCGCGCGCTGTCGGCTGAGCGGGGGTGGCCGTCCGGAAACACCGGCATGGCGAAGCGCGACACGGCGCCACCGCTGCGCTCCAGCGCCAAGCTGAGCGTCGCGCCGGCGCTGGCAGCGGCTAGGCGGTGCGCCTTCAGCGCCAGGTAAAGCGGGCGAAAGCCGGGATCCAGCGGCGCCGCCACGGCGGGAGGCTGGTCGAAGACGGCGGCGGACACGGGAGCACCCGGAGTGAGGAGCCGAGAGCGCGCTACTCGCTGACGACGCCGACCTTGGCCTGGAACACCAGACGCCCGGCCTTCGGATCTTGGAACACGATTTGGTAGTCGTTCGGCACTTCCACCACCACCTTGGCGGGCGGCTTCATGGGCGCGCTGCCCTTGTCCTTGCCGACTGGCTTGAGCGTGATGCTGTTGTCCGTCTCGTCGATGAACTCGATCGGGATCTTGTGGAGATTGTTCAGGCGGTTACCGCTCTGCCGCACTGTGAGCCACCACCACTGGTCCTTCTCGTCCTTGAGGAAGCGGTGCCCATCCGCCGGGAACTTCTTGCGCTCGGCGGCCATGCACTGGTTCATCTTCTTGGCGTCGTCCCCCGCCTTCTTGGTGCACGCCTCCTCGGCGGCCTGCTTCGGCTCCGAGTCGTTGAAGGAGAACAAGAAGAGGACGTCCGGCGCCGTGATGATGTCCTGCACGGAGCGAGACGGCGTGGGAGCTGCCTCCGGCTCGGCCGGCTTGTCCTCCGCCTTGTCCGCCTCGGCCTTGGCGCCATCGCCCGCGGCGTCGCTCTTCGCTTCTGCCGCCGTGTCCTCGCTGTCCGGTGCCTCAGCCGGCTTGCCGCCGCCGCACCCAACCAGGCACACACCGAGCAGCCATGCCGCAATGAATCCGCGCGTCTGCATGACCGCCATGAATAAATCAGAAGGCCTCGCAGCGGAAGCGCGATGTGCGAGCGGCTGATGGGCGGGCTGTAGTCTTACAGCGACCGCATGAAGGCGACGAGATCGCTCTCTTGCGCCTTCGTCAAACCAGAGGTGATGCCGTGCGCGTCGCCCCCGCCGCAAGGCCCGAAGCGCTGCTCCAGCGTGGCCGCGCAGCCGTCGTGGAACAAGGGCGCCCGCACGCCGACACCGCGCAGCGACGGGGTGATCAGCTTCAGCCCGGTGCCGACGTCGTGCGGCAGGTTGTCGGTGTAGTCGGGCCCGCCGTGGCACGTGGCGCAAGCGAGCTCCGGGCTTTCGAACAGCTGCTTGCCTCGAGCGACCGCCGCCGCGTCCAGGCCATCCGCGGCCGGGGAGAGCGGTACGGTGTCAATCCAGTCGCGCAGCGCGGCGCGCTGCTTGGCGGTGACGTTCACGGAGAGCGACATGCGCTTCATCATCACCTCGTCGAACAGCTTGTCGAACGTGCCCAGATCGCCTTCCCAATGGAACGGCGAGCGAGTGCTGGCGCCGCCTTCCAGCGCTTGCGACCGCCGCGGCCCCACGGCAAAATTCCAGGTGTGGCCGTCCTCACCCGCCTCGGGGTGGCACGACGTGCAGGACACGCCTCCGCCCGTGTTCATGTGGAACATGGCTAAGCCCGTGTCGAAGCGGTCGTCGCTCGCGAGCTGGATGGAGCCGCCACTTTCCAATATCAGCGCGGGCGGCTGGCGCGACTGGGCGACCCACGTGTTGTTCAGATCGAACGCGACCGCGACGAGCTCGCCGGGGACGTGGCTCCCGTTGGTCGGTGGGCTGCTGGCACCGGCGCCGCTGGGGCACGGGAACGCGCGGCCGCCGCTTTCTAGCTGAGCGGTAGGCGTGACGAACAAGTTGTTGCGCAGCACCGCGGTCGTCGACCACGAGTTGCCGGTGCCGACGACGGCCGCGCGCTGGCCGTCCGGGGAGAACGCCACGTCCAACGGGCCTGCGACGTTGCCGAGCGGCTGCGAAGAAAGGGTCAGCGGCTTGCCACTTCGGTCCGTATCCCCGTTCAGCGTGGCGCTCACGGTGGTGAGCATGAGATCCGCCACCGAGCCGCCGCAGGGCGCTCCGTAGTACTGGCCGGCGCCGGACGGCAGCGTGGTGCTGGTGGCGTGCACGTGACCGACCACCACGCCCCCGCCGTTCGGCAACGCCACCGTGCGGTAGGCGACGGCGGCCACGCCAGCGCGCGTGCTGTTGCTGGTCGTGATCGAGCGACGCAGCACCTCGCCCTCACGGCTGGTCACCAAGATCTCGGCGCTCTTGAAGCGCGTGACGACGAGGTTGTTTCCGCTCAGCACGACGTCCCGCAGATCCTCATCCAGCTGCGTGCGGCGCGTGACCTTCTCCGTCTTCGTGTCCAGCTCCAGCAAGAGCCCCGAGCGGCACGCGACGTACAGAAGCGAGCTCACGCTGTCGTAGGCCAAGCCACGGGGCGCTGCGCACACCGGGATGCGACGCGCGCTAGCCTTGGCCAGCTCGATCGCCACCACGACGCCGCCGCGGCGAGCCGCCACGTAAGCCGTGCCGGGCGCGCCTTCCACCACGCGCCCCGGCTCGTCGCCCTCCTGCAGCGGCACCGTCACGACCTTCTGGCTGCTGAGCTCGACCACGTGCACGGCATCGCGATCGGGATCCGCAGCCACTGCGACGCCAGACTTGGTGACGGCGAGCGTACCACCGGCGATCGGCGCCACCTTGGCGGATGCTTGCGTGGTCTTCCCGCCGAACAGCGTCGCGGCGGCGCCGGCTGGCGCACCGGTGGGAGTGGACACGTTGCTGTCCTCCGCCACTCCCCAACTGGGACGATCACCGCAGCCAGTGAGCGTCGTGAGCGCCGCTATCCAACCCAAGACCGAAGCACCGAAGAGCTTTGCCATCGTGTTGCCACCCAATCCCGCGCTAAGCCTATTAAGGCTATCACGCCGAATTGGCGGCGACCAATCGACGGACGCGCGGGCACCGCCTGGCGACGAAATCCGATGTAGTTAAGGCGGGTTCGGCGCCCGCGCCTACGGCTCAGCGCTCGAGCAAGTCAGCCGCGGCCTGCTCGAGCTCCGCGCCGGTCTGCAGCACCTTGAGGTTCGCGATGAACGCGTACTTGGCCACGCGCGTGTCCACCACGGCGCGCTCGAGGCCGGCCGTCGTCGTGGTGTCTAGCGTGGAGCCAGCGCGGCGAGCCTCCGGCGAAATTTGCACGGTCTCGGCGGTTTCGGCGGCAGACGGCGCGCCTGCCAAGCGCACCGTCTTGGCGGCGGAGCGCTCGAAGCGCGCGGCTTCGTTGGCGATGCCGTAGAGCGCCGTCTGCAGGATGGGCCGAATCGCCACGTCTTTGATGAACGGAGGAAAAGTTTAGGCCTTGAGCGACTTTTTTCTCGGTGCGCCAAGGCACCACAGCGCGTGACGCAAGAACCAAAGTAGGATGCTGGCGCCATCGACCCTGCATGCTCGGGCGCACAGGTCATTCAACCACCCACGGATCACTCTCGAGAGTGATGCCTACACGCGCCGCTCTCGATGCGCGCCGAGCCAAACACCCTATACTGTCCCAGCTGCTCTTTGGCGTTACTCGTCCCGACCATCTCCATCATCGCGATGACCGTAGCCGCGTGCTTGGCGCTGCTCGGTCACCATTTCGCGCGGCTGCCGGGCTGGCGTGATCAACGCTGGTTCTGGCTGCTATCGGCCAGCGCCAGCCTCTACACAGGCTTCAACGTGCTGGCGCCCCTCGACGTTCCTCCGGCGATCTCGCGGCTGAGCGCGCATGGCAACTGGGTCAGCCTGGCGCTGAACGTCCTGTCGTGGAACCTGCACAGCGCGGCGCAGTTTCACGTCACGCTGCGGCGCGGCGAGCGCATCCTGATGGCGCTGGTCGCGGCGGTCGGCCTGCTGTCACTAGTGCCAGGGCTCGTGATCAGCGACACCGGGCTCGTGACGCACACCTGGCTCGGCGTTACGTACCGACAACCGCCCACGACGCTGCTTGGCTCGCTCTGCGCGCTGCCGATGTACGCCGCGCTACTCTACCCGTTCGGTCGCTTCCTGCGCGCGGCACGCGAGAGCGCGCAGGCGCGCCGCTACGCCTTCGGCATGCTAGTCCTGGGCGCAGCGGGGGTGAACGACGTGTTCGCCGCAACAGGCCGCTACTCGCTGCCCTACCTGTTGGACTTCGCGTTTCTGGTGACGGTAGCGCTGGTGTGGACGGTGCTGACCGAGCGCTTCACGCTCGCGACTCATCGCCTGGACATGCTGTCTTCGCAGCTGGAGGGCATCGTGGCCGAGCGCACGCGCGAGCTGGCCAAGGCGCACGAGGCGCTGGCCCAAGCCGAACGACTGGCGGCGATCGGTCGGCTCTCCGCGGGCGTGGCGCACGAGATCAACAACCCCGCCGCCGCCGTTGTCTCCAACCTGACGTATTTGAAGGGCGAGCTCAGCTCCGGAACGCTCCCGAGCGACGCGGTGGAGGCGCTGAACGACTCGCTGACGTCGATGGGCAAGGTGTCGCGCATCGTGCGGCAACTGCTGGACACCGGGCGCGTGGCCGCGTCGGACGGCTCGGTGCACAGCACGTTCGACGTCGCGTTGGCGGTGGCGCACGCTGCGCAGACCGCGCGCGCGGCGGTGGATCGGCCGCTGCAGCTCACGCTGGAGGTTCCGTCCGTGTTCGTCGTGGGCGACCAGCTCATGGTGGAGCAGGTGCTGGTGAACCTGATCGTCAACGGCGCCCAGGCGGTGCCGGCCGAGCGCGAGGCGCACGTGACGGTGCGGGCAGAAGGCCTGACCAACGCGGTGCGCGTGAGCGTGACGGACAACGGCGCCGGCATGAGCGACGAGGTGGCGCGGCGCGCCTTCGAGCCGTTCTTCAGCACGAAACCCTTCGGCAAGGGCACCGGGCTCGGCCTGTCCGTCTCGCTCGGCCTGGCCAAAGCGCTCGGCGGCGACTTGCAAATCGTCAGCACATCCAGCTCTGGCACGACCATGGAGCTGATGCTGCGCGCCAGCGTGCGCGTCTCCAGCGCTCCACCGCTGTCGATCGCGCCACGGGTGCGGCCGCGGCAGCGCTTGCTGATCGTCGACGACGAGCCGATGGTCCGCGAGAGCTTGTCGCGCATGCTGTCGCGCACGTTCGAGGTGGAGGCGGCTTCCGGCGTGAGCGACGCGCGGCTCCGCACGGGCGGCAGCCACTTCGACGCCGTCTTGTGCGACGTAATGATGGACGACGGCGGGGGCGAGGCGTTCTACGGCTGGCTGCGGCGCGAGCGCCCGAGCCTGGCGGAGCGCGTCATCTTCGTCACCGGCGGCGTAACGGACGCGGCCTCGCGCCGCTTCTTGGACGAGCAAGCGCAGCCGGTGCTGTACAAGCCGGTGGACTTGGCCGCCGTGGAGCGCGCGATCGACCAAGTGCTGCTCGGCCAAGCTGGCTCCGAACAGCAGGCTCCGCCCTGAGAGCCCGAGCGTAGCCTTGCGCTTTCGCGCATCCTCGTGAACGCTAGGTCGAACGGACATGCAGGTCGACCCACAGCGCCGCAGACTGCTGCCCTTCTTGGTTGGCGGCTCGGCCCTGTGCTTGGGCGTCGGGCTCGGGCTGTTCGCGCTGAAGACCTGCACCGCGCCACCGGCGCCGCTGCTCCCACCGATGACGTCGTCCGTCACCGTGGTACGACCGACCGCGGACGTGCTGCTCGCGGTGCGAGATCTGGCGCGGCTCGAGTCGGCGCAGTTTCACATGGAGCGCGTGATCGATCTGTCCGACAAGCAGTCCAAGCTGTGGGGCATGATCGACACGGAAGACGCCATCTTGCTCGTCGCCGTAGCCGAGATCAGCGCCGGCATCGATCTGCAGAAGATGGCGGCCAGCGACGTGGTGGTAGACCCGGAGCGGCGCAGCGCTCGCATTCAGCTGCCGCCGCCGGAGGTGCTGCACGCCGCGCTGGACAACGACAAAACCTACGTGCACTCCCGCAAGACCGGCACGCTGGCGACCCGGCGAGAAAACCTGGAGACGCGCGCGCGGCAAGAAGCAGAGCGCACGCTGATCGAGACAGCGCGCGAGGCCGGGCTCTTGAACCGCGCCGCCGACAACGGCCGGCGCACGGTCGAGGCGCTGGTGCGTTCGCTGGGCTACGACCAGGTGGAGGTCACGGTGCGGCCACCGAGCACCACGGCCGCGCCGAGCGAAGCTGCCCCCACACCCGCACCTAGCGAATGAGGCAGAGCCCCATGCCGGCCGCGCGCGCCGCCGCGCCGTCCGCGTCGTCGCGATCGCCGATCACCAGGCAACGCTCCGGCGCTACGCCCAGGCGCGAGGCGGCGCTGAGGTAGCCTTCTGGGTCGGGCTTGAGCCGCGCGGGCCCACCAGGCTCACCGCTCGACACGACTACGTCGAACAGCTCCCGCGCGCCCAGCGCGCCCAGCTTGTCGCTCGCTGGGTAGTCGCTGACCAGGGCTGTCTTGCCGCCGCTGGCGCGGAAGCCCGCAAGCGCGGCCAGGAGCGGCTGACGCCGGCTGCGCGCGACCCATTTCAGCGGCCGCTCGAACATCCACTCGCGCACGACGCGCTCCACGTCCGGCTCGCCTCGCCCCAACTGTGCGGCGGCGTGAGCCAGCTGCCGCCGGAACGGGCTGAGCTCCGCGTCGCCGGGGGCAGGCTCGCGACGCAGCTGCTCGTGAGCGCGGCGGAACGTGCGCAGCGTCTTGATCGAGGTCCAGCCGAACAGCGACAGCTCCGCCGCCATGGCTAGCTTGACGGGCAGCGCGCGGTACAGCGTGCCGTCGAGATCGACCAGCCACGCCGCGTAGCGAGTCGAGGCGTCTGCGGGTAGCAAGCTCACTCTCGCGCGCGCCCAAAGATCTTGGAGCCAGGCGGCACCGAGCTCACCAGCCAGACGTTGCCGCCGATCACCGAGCCGGCGCCCACCACCGTGTCTCCCCCGAGGATGGTGGCGCCCGCGTAAATCGTCACGCGATCTTCCAGCGTGGGGTGGCGCTGCTTGGCGAAGCCATCTTGCTCGCACTCGCGTCGGCGGGTGCTGAGCGCGCCGAGCGTGACCCCTTGATACAGCTTCACATTGTTGCCGATCCGGCTCGTCTCCCCCACCACCGTGCCGGTGCCGTGATCCAAGAAGAAGGCCTCGCCGATGCTGGCGCCGGGGTGCAGATCGATGCCGGTTTGGCTGTGGGCGTACTCCGCGATGATGCGCGGGATCATCGGCACCTTCTCGCGGTAGAGCACGTGGGCCACGCGGTGCGCCGTGATCGCCTCGATCGCCGGGTAGCTGAACACGATCTCTTCCACGCTGCGCGCCGCCGGATCTCCGTCGAACGCGGCCAGCACGTCCGTGTTCAGCAAGCGGCGCACCTCCGGCAGCGCGCGAAACAGCCGCAGCACGACCTCCTCGGCCCAGCCGGGAGGAAAGCCGCCTTGAGCCCGGCCCATGCCGGTCTCGTAAGTGAGCGCGCGATCGATCTGCTCCACGAGCGTCTCGTAAGCCGGGTAGAGGTGCTCGCTCACGGCGAAGCGCAGGTTCTCCCGCCGCAGCGAGCGCAGGCTGTAAAAGCCCAGGTAGATCACCGGCTTGATGTGGTTGTAAGCCTCGACGACGGCGCGCTTGTTAGGCAGCGCTGCGCTCTCGAGGTTGTTTATCTCGGCTTCGCCCTCGTAGCTCCGGACGACGCCGTCGATGGCTTCCTCGAGATCGTGGGTTCGAAGCGTGTGGTGCATGCCGTGACCGCTCTCAGTCT
>JAEYOT010000242.1 GCA_023411445.1 Pseudomonadota bacterium | reverse complement strand
AGGTCGCCCCGTCGGGCGCGCAGCCGGCAAGGAGCAGCAACCAACCGAGTGAGCGGAACGCCGGTAGCACGCCGACATGTACCGCGAGGGCGGCAGCTCGGTTCAGCAATCGCCGAGCGCGACGCGGGGCAGGCTCACCAGCGCGGCTCGCTGAGCTTGTTCTTGGCGGCCGGCTTGGGAGACGGGGTGAGCGCCGTAGGCCGCTTGGGCGGGGGGGATGCGCTGGGTACGACGCTCGCCGATGGTGCGGCGCTCGCGGGCGAGGGCCGCTCCGCAGCGCCCGCGGGACGGCTCTCCGGCTGTTCAGGCGGGCTCGGCACCACTCGGGGCAGAGCGGACGGCAGCGGCCGCATCGGCTCGCGCTGCACCTCATCCTCAGCTTTGCGCGCGCCGTAGCGAAAGAAATAGAGCGACGCGCCGAGCAGCAGGATGGCGCCGAAGCCGGCGAGGATCAGCTCGGCCGCCCAGCGCTCGCGCAGCAACTTGCGCAGCCGCGAGACGCGCTTGCGCAGTCGCGCCGCCGGCACCTGCGCGTCGCGCGCGATGTGCTCGAGCTTTTCGCCGTCGCCCTCGCGCAGCATCCACTGCAGCGTGTCGCGCGCCTCAGCGTCGCCCAGCTCGCCCTCGGCCCAGCGCAGCATGTCCCGCGCGGAGAGCGGCGGCTCGGGGCCGGCCAGCTCCGCGTCGCTGAGCGACTCCTCGCGCTTCTGGCGCCGGAAATGGTCGAAGACTTTGTTGCGCGCGACGCCGAAGACGAAGCGGCGCAGCTCCTCTTCGTCCTCCGGCAGGCGCGGCGCCGAGAGCACGTCCGTGAACGTGGCCTGCACAAGGTCTTCGGCCTCGTCGCTGCGCACGCGACGCCGCACGGCGGCCTCCACCGCGCGGCGCAGGCCCGGATCCGCGAGCCGGGCTTTGCTGGGCATCAGAGGGGCGGGCGTGACCATGGGTGAGCGAGCCGTGACTCCCCCACCCCATCGAACGAGGGCGCCGGAGTGTGACCGGATCTTCCGCTCGACCGAGGCCGCCCCTTCCCTGCCCGCCCGTCTACTTGCGAAAATGCGTGGCGAAGGGGGTGTTACGGAACTTTTCCGCCGGCTTCTCGCTGGCGGCCGGGGAGCCGGGCTTGCGCGGGCGACCGGGCGCCGGCTGCTGGGGGCCCTTGGCCGCTGGGGTCGGCGCCGCGCCGGACTTGCGGGTCAGGGCGATGCGGCGACGCGCCAGATCCACCTCGAGCACGCGGACGCTCACTTTGTCCCCTACCTTTACCACCTCGCTCGGATCCTTCACGAAGCGATCGGCGAGCTGCGAAACGTGAACCAGGCCGTCTTGGTGCACGCCCACGTCCACGAACGCGCCGAAGGCGGTCACGTTGGTGACCACGCCCTCGAGCGTCATGCCCGGCTTGAGATCTTCCAAGGTGCGGACATCGTCCCGGAAGCTGGGAGGCTGGAATTGCTCGCGCGGATCGCGGCCCGGGCGCAACAGCTCGGCGCAGATGTCCTCCAGCGTGAAGCTGCCCACGTCGCTCTTGTGGTAGCGCGTGCGATCCAGCTTGCGCAGTAGCTCGGCGTTACCGATGAGCGAAACGACCGGCACGCCCAGATCGGCCGCGATGCGCTCCACCAGCTCGTAGCGCTCCGGGTGCACCGCGCTCGCGTCGAGCGGGTGCTCGCCGCCACGCACGCGCACGAAGCCCGCCGCCTGCTCGAAGGTCTTGGGTCCTAGCCCCGGCACTTGCAAGAGCGCGCGCCGGCTCTTGAACGAGCCCTTCTCGTTTCTGTGAGCCACGATGCGCTTGGCCAGGCTGGGCCCAAGCCCCGCGACGCGGGCGAGCAGCGGCGCGCTGGCCGTGTTCAGCTCCACGCCCACGCCGCTGACGCAGCTCTCCACCACGTCATCCAGCTTCTTCGCCAGAAACGGCTGAAACACGTCGTGCTGGTACTGCCCCACGCCGATGCTCTTGGGATCGAGCTTGACCAGCTCAGCCAACGGATCTTGCAAGCGCCGGGCGATGCTGACGGCGCCGCGGATCGTGAGATCCAAATCAGGAAACTCTTCTCGCGCCACGTCGCTCGCTGAGTAAATGCTCGCGCCCGCCTCGCTCACGCTGACCACGAAGGGCGTCGTCTCGTGGGCGGGCAAGCTCTTGACCACGTCGCGCGCGAAGGCCTCCGTCTCACGACCGTGCGTCCCGTTGCCGACCGCGATCGCCACGATCGGGTGGCGCTGGAGCAGGTTCTGCAGCGTCTGCTTCGCGCGCTCCAGCGCGGCGTCGCCTTGCACCAGATAGATGGTCTCGTGCTCGAGCAGCTTGCCGGTCTCGTCCACCACGACGCACTTGCAGCCGGTGCGCTGGCCCGGATCGATGCCCAGCACGTAGCGAGTTCCGAGCGGCGCGGCCAGCAGCAGCTCCCTCAGGTTCTTGGCGAACACGTCGATGGCCGCCTTGTCGGCCGCGAGCTTGAGCTCCACCCGCACGTCCACCTCCACGGAGGGCACGAGCAGGCGCGACACGCCGTCTTTCACGGCCACGCGCATCTCGTCTGCCCAGGGCGAGCCCTGGCGTACGCGCGGCCTGGCAGCGTGCTCGATCAGCTGCTCCTTATCGATCGCGAGGCCGGCGCGCAGCACGCCCTCCGTCTCGCCGCGCCGAATCGCCAGATAGCGGTGCGACGGGATCTGCGCGAGCGGCTCGTTGAAGTTCTCGTAGGCATCGAACTTGGTCGGCTTGTCGCGGTGCTCCGGCAGCTTGTGCACCTCGATCTGGCCCTGTTTCAGATAGGTCTCCCGCGCGTGCCGGCGCAGCTCCGCGTCTTCGGCGATCCGCTCGGCCACGATGTCCCGCGCGCCGGCCAGCGCCGCCGCCGCGTCCGGCACCTCCTTCTCGGCGCTGACGAAGCGCTGCGCTGCGGCCTCGGGACCGTCGTCACCCTGCGCCCAGAGCAGCTCCGCCAGCGGCTCGAGCCCGCGCTCTCGGGCAATCACCGCGCGGGTGCGGCGCTTGGGCTTAAACGGCAGGTACAGATCTTCCAGCTCGGCCTTGGTGCTGGCAGCCTTCAGGCGTGCCTCCAGGGCGGCGGTCAGCTTGCCCTGGCTCGCGATTTCCCCGAGCACGCTGCGACGCCGGGCCTCGAGCTCGAGCGCGTAGGTCCGCCGCTCGTCGATGTTTCGGATCGCGACCTCGTCCAGCCCGCCGCTAGCTTCCTTACGGTAGCGCGCGATGAAGGGCACCGTCGCGCCCTCCGCGAGCAGGGCCACCACGGCCTTGACGGCGGGGAGCGGAAGTCCCAGCTCCCGGGACACGGTCGGCACGGGATCGAAAGGCTCGGGAGTGCTCGAAATGTCTGTGACCGAAGGCATCGCGCAGGCCATAACCGCGCCGCGAATCGAAATCTACAACGTACCCCACCTGGGTTAGGGTGACGCCGAAGTGACCAAGCCCACCGAACCTGCCTGGCTAGCGCGAGCCCTCAGGCCCGTCACCGAAGTGCGCCAGGGCGAGGCCATCACGGCGCTCTTGCTGACGCTCAACGTCTTCTTGATGTTGACCGCGTACTACTTCGTGAAGCCGGTGCGCGAGGCGCTGATCCTGGCGATGAGCTCGGGGGCCGAGTACAAGTCGTACATGAGTGGCGCGATCGCGGCGCTCTTGTTCTTGATCGTGCCGGCTTACGACAAGCTGGTCGACAGCTTCGCCCGCCACAAGCTGGTCATCTACGTGACGCTCGCCTTCGGCGCGCAGCTCTTGCTGTTCTACGCGGCGATGGCCGTGCCGAGCTTGCGCGCCGGGCTCGGCCTCATCTTCTACGCTTGGGTAGGCGTCTACAGCGTGATGATCATCGCGCAGTTCTGGGCCTTCGCCAACGACCTCTACGAGCGTGAGCAGGGCGATCGCCTATTTCCCCTTGTCGCCATCGGCGGCTCGGTCGGCGCGGCCGTCGGCAGCAAGGGGGCGGACGTTGCGATTCGAGGCGTGGGCATCCCCAACATGCTGCTCATCGCCGCGGGCCTGCTCGGCTTGTGCGCCACGCTGTTCTGGCTGGTGCACCGCCGCGAGCAACGCGACGGGGACGCAGGCTCTGGCAAGACGGAGGCAGGCACCGGCAAGAACGAGGAGGCGCAGTCACAGCCGAGCCGCTCCGGCGGCTTCCGCTTGGTACTGAGCCACCGCTACCTGCTGCTCATCGCGCTATTTGCCCTGGTCTACAACTGGGTGAACACCAACGGCGAGTACATGCTGAGCAAGCTGATCAAGGCGGATGTCGCCGAGGCGGTGAGCCAGGGTAAAGTCCGCGCGGAGGACACGGGCAACGCCATCGGCGCCGCCTACGCCAACTTCTTCTTCTACGTCAACGTGGCTGGAGTCTTGTTGCAGACGTTCGTGGTCTCGCGCGTGGTCAAGTGGCTCGGGCTCTCCAAAGCGTTCTTGTTCTTGCCGGCGCTGGCGCTAGGCAACGCCGCCATCTTCGCCTTCGCCCCCATCGTGACCCTCGTCAAAATCGGCAAGACAGCGGAGAACGCGACGGACTACTCGCTCAACAACACCCTCAAGCAGATGCTATGGCTCGTGACCTCGCCGGACATGAAGTTCAAGGCCAAGCAGGTGGTGGATACCTTCTGCGTTCGCATCGGCGACGTGTGCTCGGCCATCTCCGTTTACTTGGCTGTGGATCTGCTGGGCTTCTCCGTACAGCGCTTCGCCTGGCTCAGCCTAGCGCTGGCCGGCACTTGGCTAGCGCTCGCGGTCGGCATCGGCCGCCTGCACGATCGCATCCGCGAAGGAAAGGAACAGCTGGCGACATGACGTGCGCTGCCACGCTGGGCCTCGTCTTGTTGGCTGCGCTCCCGGGCCCCGCCCCCGCCGCGCAGGTCGCGGACGAAAAGGCGCAGGCCAACCAAGAGAAGCCGCAGGCCGACGGGCGGCCGCTGACCAACGATGAGAAGCGAGAGCTGCCAAATTACGACGGACGCGGCGGGCCTCGCACGACGCCAGGCAGATCGGCGCTGTGGATACCGCGCGTCCTGCTCTCGCCGCTGTACTTCACGAGCGAGTTCTTGATCCGACGCCCGCTCGGCGCCGCCGTCACGGCCGCGGAGAAGGCCGAGCTGCCGCGCGCCATCTACGACTTCTTCGTTTTCGGCCCCGATCACAGCGCCGGCATCATTCCGATCGCGTTCATCGATTTCGGCTTCGAGCCCAGCGTCGGCTTGTACGCGTTCTGGGACGACGCCGGCTTCGAGGGTCATGACTTGCGGCTGCGCGGCTCCACTTGGGGCGCGGACTGGCTCTCCGGCACCGCCACGGAGCGCTTTCGCTTCGGCGAGCAGTTGGAGCTCACGCTGAGCGTCACCGCCACGCGCCGGCCGGACTACGCGTTCTACGGCATCGGCTACGACACGCGCGAGTCGGATCTGGTGCGCTACGCCGCGGACACGGTGGACGCGCATTTCGAGTCGCGACTGAAGTTCGGCCGCGGCTTTCTGGACGGCGCCTTCGGGTACCACGGTGCCTCCTTCGGTCACAGCAACTACGACGAAGAGGACCGCGGGGAGGACGACTACGAAGCGTCCGTCGAAGAAGCCGTGGCGGCTGGAGAGCTGCCGGC
>JAEYOT010000501.1 GCA_023411445.1 Pseudomonadota bacterium | reverse complement strand
GCCTC
This sequence comes from Pseudomonadota bacterium, assembly GCA_023411445.1. Lineage (GTDB taxonomy): Bacteria > Myxococcota_A > Polyangia > Polyangiales > Polyangiaceae > PMG-095. The sequence continues at coordinate 5,040 of JAEYOT010000501.1, read as the reverse complement.
CGGCTTGCCCTGGGGTGCGCCAGCGCAGCCCAATAGGGCGAGCGAGCAGGTCAGCACACCCCCGAGGCGCATCGCTGAGCCTAAGCTTGCAGCGCCGGATCGCTCGACTTGAACCAGCGGCTGGCGACGCGCACCGCGTTCGTCGCGGCGCCCAGGCGCAGGTTGTCGCCCACCACCGTGAGGCACAGGGTGCGGCCGCTGCTGTCACGCGCGTCGAGGCGCAGGCGCCCAACCAGCGCGTTGTCGCGATCCTTCACGGCGTAGAGCGCCGAAAGGCCATCACCGGCAGCGCCCGGCAAGAAGGTGACGAACGGCGTCTTGCCCTTGTCCGCCAGGATCTTCGCGACCTGCTCGAGGTTGACCGGCTTCTGAAACTGCACCCAAGCGTTTTCGTAGTGGCCGCCGGCCACGCCGACGCGGCAGCACTGCGCGCTGACCGGCAGCTCCGGCAGCTCCAGCACCTTCTTGGACTCGAACATCAGCTTGCGCTCTTCGGACGAGAAGCCACTGTCGTCCGTGCCGCCGTTGTGCGGCACCGTGTTGCCGGCGTAGCCCTTGGGATCGAACACGTCACCCAGCCGATCCAGCGCCTGGAAGCCGACCTTGCTCGCCTCCAAGAAGCCGTCCAGCGCGGCGATGCCGGCGCCGCTCACAGCTTGGTAGGTGCTGACAGTGACGTTCGCGAGGCCGAGCTCCTGATGCAGCGGCAACAACGCGAGCATGAGCGGGATGGTGGTGCAGTTGGGGTTGGCGACCAAGCGCACGGATTCATCCACGCGCTGGGTGTTCACGCCGGCCACGACCAGCGGCACCTTCGGATCGGCGCGGTACGTGCTGCTCTTGTCGATCACGCGGTAGCCGAGCGCGAGCAGGCGCGGCACGTAGCGCTTACTGTGATCGTCATCCAGCGCCACGAACGCGAGGTCGCCCTTGGGCGCGTTCTCCTCTTCCAACTTGGGTGCGCCGTACACCTGCAAGGTCTTGTCGCCGTGCTTCAGCTCTTGATCGCGGCTAGCGTACAGCGACAGCGTCGCTTCGGGCCACGCCCGCGCGACGAGGTCGAGCGTCTCGCGCCCGACCAGACCAGTGGCTCCAAGCATACAGATGCGCATGGGCGGGCGGTGTAGCAGCGATTTCGGCGTCGTTCCAGGCCCTGGGCTTTTGGGCTTTTTTGACGCCGGCTGCGGGCGTATTACGGTCGGCGATGTCAAGCAAGCGTCCGGTCTCGCCCGGTGCCGAAGAGATCCTCGGCCTGTACTTCCCCGTCTTGGATCACGGCTTCGTCGCGTTGGTCGACTACATGGGTACGGACGAGTGCATCGAGCGCGCGGCGCGCGTGAGCTACGGCTATGGCACGCGCAAGGCCAGCTTGACGCGCGGCTTGCTCCGCTACCTGCGGCGGCACCTGCACACGACGCCCAGCGAGATGCTGGAGCTCAAGTTCCACTGCTGCATGCCGATGTTCATCGCGCGGCAATGGATCCGGCACCGAGCGGCTTCAGTAAACGAGTACTCGGGGCGGTACTCCCTGATGCCGATGCTGTTTTACACGCCTAGCGCCGAGCAGCTGCAGACGCAGAGCAAGCAGAACAACCAGGGGCGCAGCGGCACGCCGGTGTCCCCGGAGCAGTATCGCGCTACGGTCGAGCGCTGGAACGAGATCCGCCGGCTCAGCCGCGGCGCCTACGAGCAGATGACCTCGGAGGATATGGCGCGAGAGCTGGCCCGCATCGATCTGCCGCTCTCCACCTACACGCAGTGGTACTGGAAGATCGATCTGCACAACTTCTTGCACTTCCTCAAGCTGCGGGTCGACAGCCACGCGCAATGGGAGATTCAAGAGTACGGCCGCGTGCTGGCCGGTATGCTCAAGCGCGTCGCCCCGCACAGCTACGAAGCTTGGATCGACTACGACGTGTGCGGCGCGCGCGTCTCGCGCATGGAGCTTGGCGCGCTACGCCAGCTGGTCAAGGTGGAGCAGGGCGGTCTCCGCGCCAGCGCGGGACAGCTCTCGGCAGCGGAGCTCGATGGCCTGGGCCTATCCAAGCGTGAGGTCACGGAGCTACTGCAGAAGCTCGCCCCCACGCCGGTGCCGGACTTCGAGCTGGACCTGAGCCGTGCCAAGACGGCGGAGTGGTTCGCTAGCGAGTTTCAGAAGGCCGTGCCGCAGGTGGATAAGTTGCCGGAGTAGCGGCGTCCTGCTCGATCACTTGCTCGACGAAGGCGAGCAAGGATTCGAAATTGAACGGCTTGCTCAGCACGGGGCGAGCCGCCGTGTCCAAGAACTTGCCAGTATCCGGCCTGACAGCGCCGCCGGTGATGAAGGCGATGCGCCGCACCTGATCCGGGTACAGCCGCCGCACGACCGCGAAGAAGTCCATCCCCGACTCTCCCGGCATCATCAAATCACACAAGATGAGGTCGTACTCGCTGCCTTGGTTCAAGTGACCAAGCGCGGCCCGCACTCCGTCGGCGCACGTAACATCGTAGCTCGCGGCCAGTAGCCGACCGACCAGTGAGCGAATCATGGGTTCGTCGTCGATCACGAGCACGCGCCGACGAACGGCGGAGGGCCCAGCGACGGCCTGCGCCGGCTCCGGCCTGGGCTGCGGCGGCGCTGACGCCTCGGGCTTGTCCCTGGCGCAGGGCGGGAGCTTGACGCTGAAGCGACTGCCGCTAGCAAGCTCGCTCTCCACCGAGATGTCGCCGCCGAAGCCGTGCACGATGTTGCGGCAAATCGACAGCCCCAGCCCCGTGCCGTGGCCAGGCGCCTTGGTCGTGAAGAAGGGCTCGAACAGCGAGCGCTGCACCTCCTCCGTCATGCCGCGCCCGTTGTCCTCCACTTCGATCACGGCGCGGCCAAGCTCATCCGTCCAGGTGCTCACCTTGATCTCGTTGTCCTCGCGCTCGCCCGTGAGCGCCTGCGCCGCGTTGGTCAGCAGGTTGACGATGACTTGCGACAACTTGAGCTCGTTGGCCTGGACGTTGGGCACCTCTCGCAGGCTCGTGATCAAGCGAGCTTGATGAAGCAGCTGATTGCCAGTCAGCCGGATCGCCCAGTCTACGCAGGTGCGCGGATCGATCGGGCGCAGCACGCGCTCCTCCATACGACCGAAGGCGCGCAGCTCCTTGACCGTGGTCGCCACGCGCTCTGCACCTTCCTCCGCGTCCCTCAGGCTGAGCACGATGCGATCGAGCAAATCGCGTGAGGCATCGTCCGGCAGGCGCTCGCGGAGCTGCAGCAGCTCGCCCTCGACCAGGTTGAGGTTCCCCAGCGTGTAGGACAAGGGGTTGTTGATCTCGTGCGCCACGCTGGCCACCAGCGTCCCCAACGAGCTGAGCCGATCCGTCAGCGCTAGCTGCTCGTCACGTCGGCGCTGCTCAGTCACGTCGTGCAGCACCAACACCGCGCCGAGCACGCGCCCAGCGTGGATGATGGGCGCCACCGCGCCCTCGAAGATCAGGCCGGAGCTGCCGCTGAGGGGCGTATCTGGAGAGAAGCGCACCGGACGCCGCAGCAGCAGCGCCTGCGTGACCTCCGGCAGACCGGTGCGCGTCGCGCCCAAGAGCTCCGCGGTCGGCCGCCCGCGCGCGGCGTTCTCGGCGACGCCCAGCATCCGCTCAGCCGCGGCGTTGAGGAACGTGACGCGCTGATCCGGATCGCACGCCACGACGCCATCCACGATGGCGCGCAGCGTGGTCGAGAACCAGCGCTCGCGCTCGGCCAGGCGCTGATCCAGGCGGTGCTTGAAAAGCGCGACCTGCAGCGCGCTCTTGACTTCTCCGATCGTGAACGGCTTGACCACGTAGCCGTAGGCGCCGGTGTGCGCAGCTCGCTGCAGCGTGTCGTCGTCCGTGTGAGCGGTCATGTAGACGACTGGCACGTCGCTCTCGTGACGCAAGCGGTCGGCGATCTCGAAGCCCTCGCCTCGCCCCCGCAGGCGAATGTCCACGAGCGCGACGTCCGGGTGGGCTGCGTCGAGCAGCGTCTTCACCTCGGCGGCGCTGGAGGCGATACCCGTGACGGTGTAGCCCGCGTCGATCAGGCTGCGCTCCACGTGGGTGGCGACGACGCGCTCGTCCTCCACGATCAGCACGCGCGGCCCGCGCACCTCATCCGTGACGGCGACCAGGTTCATGGGGCAGCCTCCTGAAAGGTCAGCGAAAAGCTGGTACCGCCGCTGGAGTCGACCGCGATCTCGGCCTCCAGCTGCTTGGCGAAGATATCCACCAAGTCTAGCCCCAGGCTGCGGCTGCTCCGCAGCGGAAACTCCTGCGTCAGCCCGACGCCGTCGTCGCTCACGCAAAGTCGCAGCCGCTCGCCCGGCAGCCTCGCGACGACTACCGTCAGCACGCCGCGCCGCTCGCCCGGGAAGGCGTGCTTGAGAGCGTTGGTCACGAGCTCGCTCAGCAAGAGGCCGCACGGCACCGCGCGCTCCGGGTGCAGCTCCACGTCCTCTAGCACCAGCTTCAGCTCCACACGCCCGCTGGCGCCGCTGGCGTGACACAGCTCCGGCACCAGCGCCTCCACGTAGCGGGCCAGGTTGACGGCCGACAAGTTGCGCGAGCCATACAGCTGCTCGTGCACCAGAGCGATCGAGTCGATGCGGCGTTGACCCTCGCTGAGCGCGTGCTGCGCATCGGCGCCCACGCCGCGCGCCTGCAGCGCGAGCAAGCTGGAGACGAGCTGCAGGTTGTTCTTGACGCGGTGGTGCACCTCGCTCAGCAGCACCTCACGCTCGCGCAGCGCCGTGGCGAGCGCGGTGGTGCGCGCGCGGAGCGCCTCCGCGCCTTCGCGCATCTCCGTGATGTCGATGCAGGAGCCGATGAAGCCCTCGAAGCTGCCATCCTGCGCGTAGCGAGGCACGCCGTGATCCAAAATCCAGCGATACTGCCCGTCGGCGCGGCGCAGGCGGTACTCGATGCGAAAGGGCTGGCGCTCCACGAACGAGCGCAGGTACCGATCCATGCAATCCTGGAAATCCGCCGGGTGCACGCCCTCGGCCCAGCCGTTGCCTCGCTCCTGCTCCAGCGAGCGGC
>JAEYOT010000420.1 GCA_023411445.1 Pseudomonadota bacterium | reverse complement strand
GGATGAGGTTGAGCGAGCCGGCGATCGCCTCGAGCGCCTGATCGACCGCGGGGAACCCTGGCGGCTGTTGTTGCAACAGAGCGAGCGCGTGGCGCGCGGCGCTCAGCGCGGCAGGACCTGCTTCACTTTGCGCGGCGCCGCCCGACGCTTCCACGCGATGCAGCGCGCTCATGGCAGTGGCGATGGGCTCTGCCACCGCCATCACTTGTGGCGGCACGCTGGGGCTCTGTAAGGCTGCGAGGCCGCGAGCCAAATTCTCGCGGGCGGCCCGAGCCAGACTCACGGGATCAGACATGAATCCTCCGAAGATGCGACCCGAGAGTCTATCATTCAAGCACGCGATTCCAAGGACTTACGCCAAGGCCAGGCGCTTCATTAAAGAAGCGAGGGGGGACAATCGCCCAGAGTCCTTTTCGCCATCCTCCAGCTCATCGCAGAAGACCGCGCGGGTGACGCGAATCGCGCCGTCGCCCGTGCGCAAATAGATGGCGTCGGAGAGCTGGGCTTCGCCCGGCAACAATGCCGCGACGAAGCTCGCGGCGGGCTCGGCGCCGGTCACGAACAGCGGTACTCCCTCCACCTCGAGGGCGAGGCCCGGTGTGGGTGAAAGGGCGCGAATTCGCCGCAGCACACGCTCGGTCGTCCAGCCGAAGTCCACGTGCAGCTCGGGGCCGTCGGGCTCGGGCGCCCACGTCACTTGCGACTCATCCTGCGGCGCTTCCACCAGCGCTTCTCCGTGCGCCAGGCGGGCCACGGTCTCGCGCAGGAGCGAGAGCGAGGGGCGATCGAGCGCGCGTGCCAATTGCCACGCATCGCGCTGCCCCACTTCCAAGCTGCGCGCGCCGAGCAGCGCGCCGGTGTCGTACTCTTCGCCGAGGCGATGCACGGTCACGCCCGCGACCTGATCGCCGCTGTCGATGGTCCAAAAGTACGGGTTGGGTCCGCGGTGTCGCGGCAGCAGCGAGGGGTGCACGCCGATCGCCCCGAGCGGAGCACGCGCGAGCCAGCGCGGCGGCAGCTTGCGGGTCCAAAACCACGACACCAAAAGGTCGAACGGCTCGGTGAGGACCGCCCGATCCACGCGCTCTTCGAAGTCGGCGCCAGCGTCGAGGGCGTCCAGAGCGTCGCCGTATCGGCCGAGTAGCCGCCGACGACCGGGCGCCTCGAGCGGCGAGAGCACGATGGGACCGAGCTCGTGCCCGTCCTGCGCCAGGAGCAGCGCGCCCAGCGGCAAACCGAAATACGCGATCTTCAAGGGCTCTTAGGGTAGCGCAGGCGCGGACCCGGCCAGCAGCGCGCTCTTCGCAGAAAAGTTTCCCGATTTTGGCCGCCCTGGTTACCTCGGGGCCGATCCATGGAATCGGCCGCCAAAAGTCGTCCGTACCGCCCTGCGCTGCGAGAGGGCGGCCGCTTCGACCCGCTCGCCGCCGGACGGCCCATCCTCACCTTCGAGGACGTCCACAAGAGCTATCGCGCCGACGCGCCGGTCCTGAAAGGGCTCAGCCTGAGCATCGCGCGGGGCGAGTTCGTGTTCGTGACGGGGCCGTCAGGCGCGGGCAAGAGCACGCTGCTGCGGCTGCTCTACGCCGCTGAGAGCGTGGACTCCGGTCGGATCCTGTTCTTGGGGCGCGATGTGGGGCGGCTGACGGGCGGCTCGGTACCGTTTCTGCGTCGCAACATCGGCATCGTCTTTCAGGACTTCAAGCTGGTGAAGAACTGGAGCGTGATCGAGAACGTCGCGCTGCCGCTCGAGGTGCTCGGCTTGCCGGAGCGGCTCGCGCGTGCACGCGTGGGTGAAGCGCTCGAGCGCGTAGGCCTGGCAGGGCGCGGCGGAGAGCTGGCCGGCAGGCTCTCCGGCGGTGAGCAGCAGCGGGTCGCCGTGGCGCGCGCGATCGTCGGCGAGCCAGCGCTGCTCCTCGCGGACGAGCCGACCGGTAACCTGGATCCTCAGCTAGCCGTGGACATCCTGGGCTTGCTGGAAGACATCAACGCGACCGGCGTCACGGTCGTGTTCGCCACGCACGATCGCAGCTTGCTCGACATCCGTCCGCGCAGGGTCGTGGTGCTGGATGACGGCAAAGCCACGGACGTCCCGTCCGGCCTGGACGACCTCGTGATCGTCGAGGAAGACGGCAAGCGGAGGGTCGCTTAGTGGCGCGGAGCCCGATCGAGCGCGCGATTCGCGGCGCCAAGAACGACTGGCGCCTGCACGCGCTCAGCATGTTCTCGGTGGCGGTGGCGTTCGTGTGCTTGGCGGCGGCGCTGCTGCTGGTCGTGAACGTGGGCCAGGTGCGGGAGCGCTGGGCCGAGAGCGGGCGCGCGTCGGTCTACCTGCGCAAGCACGCCACCGCAGAGCAGGTAGCGGCGATCGAGAAGGCCCTGAAGAGCAGCGACGGCGTGCGCTCCGTGCGCGTCGTGTCGAGCGAAGACGCGCGCAAGGAGCTGGTCGGCTTGACCAACGATCCGGTGCTGGACGCCCTGCCCAGCGAAGCCTTCCCAGCCTCGCTCGAGGTGACGGTGGAGAGCGCGATCGCCGCGGAGCGGCTGAGCAAGCTGGCGACGCAACTCAGCGCGCTGCCCGCCGTGGAGAGCGTGGAGACTTACGGCGCCTGGAGCGAGCGCCTGGCGTCGCTGCTAAAGGGCGGCGTGAGCGCGGCGCTCTTGCTCGCCGGTGTGGTGCTGGCTGCGGTGATCAGCGTCGTCTCCTCGACGATTCGTCTGAGCTTACAGCGGCGGCGCATCGAGGTGGAGGTGATGAAGCTGGTCGGCGCGACCGACTCGTACGTGAGGCGTCCCTTCGTCGTGGAAGGTGCCGCGCAGGGCGGGCTGGGCGCGCTCTTGGCGGTGGGGCTCCTCGGGGTGCTGTTCGTCATCGTGCAGAGTCACTTCGACAGCTCGCTCGCCACCTTGCTCGGCGCTACGCCCGTCTTCTTGCCGTGGACGGTCGTGTTGGGGCTGATCGCAGCCGGCGCCGTGCTCGGCGCCATCGCGGCCTACGGCAGCTTGCGCAAGCTGCTGATCGTATGAAGCGCGTCTTTCTCACGCCGCTCTCGGTGCTCGGCATCGCCGTTTCGGCCTCGGCCGTGACGCTGGACGCGCCACCGAGCAGCGCGCACACCGAGCCGCTGCCTGCCACCGCCGTAGCGGGACAAGTGGAGCGCGACCTCTCCCAGCTAGAGCGGCGCGAGACGCAGCTGAAGCAGGAGCTCGAGCGGCTCGGCGCCGAGAGCGAGCTCTTGCGCGCCCGCACGCTCGCACGGGGCCGCGCCTACACGCGGCTCGCCCGCGCCGGGCTCTTGCCAGTTGGCGGAGGCTTCGACGCCTTCGTGGAGCACGCTGCGCGCCTCGAGCGGCTGCACCGCGCGCTTTCGCGCGACTTGCAACTCGAGCGTCAGACCTTCGCGCGCCGCACGGCCTTGTCCAAGGAGCTCGCTGACGTGGCCGCCCGCCGCGCCCCGCTCCTGTCGCAGCAGCGGGCGCTCCAAGAAGCGCAGACGGCGCTCCTGGTCGCGCGCGATCGTCAGCAGGCGTTCGAGCGTGCGTTCTTGGGCAGCTCCTTCGACGATCACACGGCCGTCTATGGTGCGCCTTCCAGCGCGCTCACGCAGGCCACCGGCTTCGCTGCTGCCAAGGGCAGCCTGCCGTTCCCGCTCTCGGGCCGCAGCGAGATCCGCTCGTCGCGTCGAGCGAACGGCAAGGGGCCGGGTCTCACCATGCGCGCGCCCGCCGGCTCGGCCGTGCGTGCGGTGTTCCCGGGACGTGTGGCCTTTGCGGACAGCTACGCCGACTACGGTAGCACGGTGATTTTGGACCACGGCGGCGGCTACTACACGGTCAGCGCCAACCTCGCTGAGATCGAGGTCAAGGTGGGCGACGAGGTGAAGGGTGGCGCGCGCATCGCCACTTTAGGCGATGGTCCCGCTGGCTCGACGCTCTACTTCGAGGTAAGAATCGGGCAGGAGACGGCCGACCCGGCGGAGTGGTTTGGGATTTAGCCGAAGTATGTTTTGAGCCCAGTCAGAATCGGACGTGGGGGAATGCGAGCCGCGCTCATCGCGACGACGCTCGTGGTTTGGGGAGGCAGCGCTTTCGCGCAGTCGTCCGCCAGCTTTCCGGAGCCGGCGCCGGCCGCACCGGCGCCCACCGCGCCCGCGCCCGTCGCGCCCACCGCACCCGCACCGGCGCCCGTCGCTCCCGCAGCAC
>JAEYOT010000416.1 GCA_023411445.1 Pseudomonadota bacterium | reverse complement strand
CGGCGCAGGGCCGAAGCCATCGTCGTCGGCAGCTCGCTCCATCGATGCCGCCACGGGCTCGGCCTCCTGCTCGAGAGCAGGAGCGCGGCGCGCGCTGCTCTTCAGGAAGCGTGCGGCCACCAAGCCGGCCGTGAACGCACCACTGATGAAGAGCGCGGGCTGCTGCTGCGCCAACCGCTTCACCTCGCGAGCCAGCGACGACACATCGCGGGTCGCCAGCGCGTCGGCCACTTGCTCCATCTTCTTGGCCAAGCCTTCGGTGTGGCGGGCCAGCTCTGAGTGCTCGCCGGCGCGCAGCCCGCTGGACGCCTGCTCCAGCGCGCGCGCAACACCGTGCACCTGGTCCGCAAAGCGTCGCGTCACGTTACTTCCTTGCATTCAGTACTCCGTAGCGTGGCGCGCCACGGTGCAATTTGGATGCCGCACGCACCCGCGACAGCAAGCATCCCCCCACGGTTGGTCAACGAAGGAGCTCGACGTTCAACTCGGTGGAGGGCTCCGTGCGAGCCCGTGAGACCAGGCGCATTTGCGCGAGCGCCTGCTCCGTCAACTGCGGGGAGTTGGACGCAGTGCAGTCGGAGGGCACGACCACGTCGTAGCTTCGCATGTGCGCGTCATTCGCGGTGTACAAGACGCAAATGTTGGTCGCGAAGCCGACCACGATCAGCGTGCGCGCTTCCAGCTGCTCGAGCAAAAGCTCCAAGGCAGTGCAGTAGAACGCCGAATGTCGGGGCTTGAGCACGAAATAGTCCTGCTCGCCTGGGCTCAGTAGCTCGGTGACGCGGCGCCCGGCCTGCTCCGGCGCCGCGCACATCTCGACGATGGACCTAAAATCCGAGCGCCAGCGCCCAAAGTTGTCGTTGACGTAAATGACGGGAATCTTTGCGCGACGGCACTCATCCCGGAGGGCTGCGATGCGGGGCGCGCACTGCTGTGCGGCCTCCAGCAGCGGCTCGCGCCCCTCGAAGTCGAAGGGGTTGATCACGTCAATCAACAGGAGAACAACGGGGCTCGGCGCATCCGGCAAAGAGTCAGGCACGCCGTCTGAGCTGCAACGCATGTTCCAAGCCGTTGGCACGTCCTTCGCTTCCCATCCCCTTCCAATGGCGAGCCCGCTCGAGCCGAGCAAGCTGGTCGGGCTGCTGCAAGACCTATTGAAGCTGTCGGCGGTCGATGAGCGACAAGCGCTCACCGAGGCAGCGAGCGCCGTGGCAGGCGTGCTCAGCTGCGAGAAGGTAGACGCATTCTTCTACGACAGCAGCCGCAGCTCGCTGATCGCGATCGGCACCAGTCGAACCCCGTTGGGCGAACGCCAGAAGCAGCTGGGCCTCGACGTGCTGCCGGTCGCCAACGGAGGCCGCATCGTGCAGGTCTTTCGCTCCGGCCGGCCGCACCTGGACGGGCACGTCGAGCGCGACGGCGAGGAGCTGCGCGGCATCGTCCACGATCTGGGCGTGCGCTCGCAGTTGCTCGTCCCCCTCTATTTGGATGACGAGCTCCAGGGCGTGCTCGGCGCGTGCAGCCCCCAGCCAGAGCATTTCAGGGACGATGACGTGCAGTTGCTCCAGCTGATCGGCCAGTGTGTGAGCTCGCTGGCGCAGCGCTCTCACCTGGTCCAGCGACTGCGCCGCGAGGAAGCAGAGCACGGCCGACGCGCCGCCGCCGACGAGATTGTCACGGTCTTGGCGCACGACATTTGGAACCACCTCAACCCGTTGTTCGGTCGCTTGCAGATGCTTCGGCTGCTCGTGCTGCAAGGCGAGGTCATCGAGGTGGCGCAGCTCGACGCCGCCGTGGCCTCCGTTCAGCGACTCTCACGCCTGACGCAAGATCTGCTGGATTCGGCGCGTTTAGAGCAGGGTCTGTTCGCCCTGGAGCTCGCTCCGGTCGACGTCTCCGCGCTGGCGCAGGAGGTGGGGCAACTATGCAGCAGCGGCAGCGGCCGAGTACACGTGGAGGCACCGGCAGAGCTGGTGCTGATCGCCGACGCCAATCGCTTGCGACAGGCGCTGGAGAACGTCGTGCTCAACGGCGTCAAGCACTCTCGCGGCAAGCCGGTCGTCATTGCCATGTCCTCGGACGCTCAGGCTGTCACGATCCGGGTCAGCGACCAGGGTAGCGGCATCGAGCCATCGCTCCGGGAACGCTTGTTCGACCGCTTCGTCGCTGCTGGACCGGCGCGAGGGCTCGGGCTCGGCCTGTACTTGGCTCGGCGCATCGCCGAGGCGCACGGCGGGACGTTGGACGTCGCCAGCACGAGTAGCGGTAGCGAGTTTTCGTTCCGGTTGCCAACAGCGCTGCCGCCCCCCGCCGACCTCCCCTCCCGGCCCTGAGGTGCTATTGACAGGGCACGCAGGCATGCACACACGGGGACAAATGGCGTCCGCGCCAACGCGAGTTCTGGTGGTGGATGATCACGCTGCCCTGCGCCGGGGAGTTCGCGGCGTTTTGTCGCAGAGCGCGGAGCTCGAGGTGGTGGCGGAAGCAGGCGACGCCGAGTCCGCGCTCCAAGCCTTGGCCGCGCGCCCTCAGGTGGCATTGATAGATATGATGTTGCCGCTGACTAGCGGCATCGAGCTGACGCAGCAGCTACTGCGGGCACAGGCCACGCTCCAGGTGTTGATCTTCTCGATGCGCGAGGAAGCATGGCTGGTGCAGCAGGCCCCTGGCTGCCGGGGCTCGCGGCTACCTGAGCAAGCGGAGCTCGCTGCAGGAGCTGCTCCAGGCGGTGCGTCAGGTCGCCAGGGGGCAGATCTACGTGGATCGCCGGATCGAGCTGGGCAGGCAAGACCAGTCTCCGGTCACGCTGGCTTCGCCAGCGCTGAGCGAGCGCGAAGGCCTCGTGCTGCGCCTGACGGCCCTCGGTCACGACCGCTTCGAGATCGCTAGGCGCTTGGGGTTGAGCCCGCGCACGCTGGAAACGTACCGGAGCCGCGGGATGCACAAGCTGCAGCTGCGTTCCCGGGCGGACCTGATGAGCTTCGCTGCCGCGTGCGGTTGGCTACGCGAGGCTGCGGAAGATCGAGAGCCCTCCGGGCCTGCGCATGGCTAAGCCGGACCGTGTCCGTGAAACGACTGACATGGGGCCCTGTCGCAAAACGGCTATGGAGAGGCATGTCCTACTTACCGACCATCTGCAGCCGATGTAGCGCTGTCGACCTCACGGCTGCCACGCAGATTGCGCAGGGTCCGCTCGCCTGCGCGCAGTGTGGCGAGGCAGCGCGCGTGATCCCCAGCTGTCTGTACGGCGAGAAAGATCGCGAGCTGTTCGCGGATCTGAGTCAAGCCGTGGCAGAAGGCTCGCTGGGCTCTCTTCAGGCTGCGCAGCTGCTCTTGCGGTTGGAAGCCGCGCTTCAGGACGGCACCTACGAGGCGTTCTTCGAGGTGATGTCTAGCCGCTTGCCTGGCTTCACGCCGCTCCAACTCGCTTACGGAGGCAAACCCTCCGCGCAACGCTACGCCTTGGGCATGCTGCGCACGATCTTGTCGGCCCTGTCCATGCAGCGAAGCTCTGGCACCATGCTAGCGGTGGAGGATCCGGGCACGTCTCGGAAAGCGCAATAGACGCTCGGCAGAGCGTGACGACAAGGGCGCCCCGCACGGACAAGAGGGCGCCAACTCGCGACGCCGCGGCGGGTGCGCGGCGGGCAAGCTGCCACTCCCTGCGCTCCCTGCTCGAGGCACACGGGTTGCACTCCCGCGCGCCATGCAAGCACTAGCCATCAGTCGGCGGGAAAGCAGCGAGCGGCGCGCGGAGTTACTCGGCTTGTTCAGCCTAGCGCTGGGCATTTCGCAGTTGGTCGCGCCGGGACGCCTGGCGCGTCTCATCGGGCTCAAAGATAGCTCCTCGGTTCGAAACGTGATGCGAGCGGTCGGGGCACGCGAGGTGGTCAGTGGCCTCGGACTCCTGGCACGCCGCTCGGCCGGACCGCTGTGGGCTCGCGTCGCAGGCGACGTGGTCGACTTGACCCTGCTCGGCGCTGCGATGACCAACGGCGTGAAGAGCCGTCCGCGCCTGAGCGCCGCTACGGCTGCGGTGGCCGGCATCGCGGCGGTGGACACGCTCAGCGCCGCGCGCCTGTCGCGCTCCGGCAAGGCGCAGGACCTGGTGAAGCCGATTCACGTGGTGCGCAGCATCACGATCGGCGCGCCTCCGAGCGTGGTGTACGAGTTCTGGCGAGACCTGGTGAATTTGCCACGCTTTATGGCTCACCTGGAGGAAGTGCGCGAGGAAGGCGTCGCATCGTACTGGCGCGCCAAGGGGCCGGCCGGCTCGAGCATCGAGTGGCGCGCGGAAATCACGCAGGACGAGCCGGGTCGCTGCATCGCGTGGCGCTCCGTCGAGGGAGCCCTCGTGCCGAACCGCGGCGTCGTGCGCTTCAGCCCAGCGCCGGGTGATCGCGGCACTGAGGTGCTGGTCGAGCTCAAGTACGAGCCGCCCGGAGGAGCGATCGGAGCTGCCTTCGCGAAGCTGTTCGGCGAAGAGCCGGGCCAGCAGATCAGCGGGGACTTGCGGCGGCTCAAGCAGGTGCTCGAGACGGGCAGCATCGCCCACTCGGACGCCAGCATTCACCGTTTCATGCACGCCGCACGTCCCCCGTCAGCCGACGAAACCCCCATCGTGCTCGGAAGGAGCGAAGTCTGAAATGAAAGCGAATTGCTTCATCGGCAAGAAGAAGGTCCAAGTCCAGGACGTGCCGGATCCCAAGATTTTGACCCCGCGTGACGCGATTGTACGCGTGACCAGCACGGCCATCTGCGGTTCGGACCTACACCTCTACAATGGCTTCGTGCCCAGCATGCAGCACGGCGACATCCTAGGGCACGAGTTCATGGGGGAAGTCGTCGAGGTGGGCGCGGGCGTCTCCAACTTGACGGTGGGCGACCGCGTGGTCGTACCGTTCCCGATCGCCTGTGGCAATTGCGGGGCGTGCAAGGCAGGCACCACCTCGCTGTGTGAGAACTCTAACCCCAACGCCTGGGCCGCCGAGAAGATGTGGGGACACTCGCCCTGCGGCATCTTCGGGTACTCGCACTTGCTAGGCGGGTACGCGGGCGGTCAAGCAGAGTACGTGCGCGTGCCCTTCGCGGACATCGGTCCGCTCAAGGTGCCGGAGCACCTGACCGACGAGCAGGTGCTTTTCCTGTCGGACATCTTCCCGACGGGCTACATGGGCGCGGAGATGTGCGACATCAAGCCTGGCGACGTGGTGGCGGTCTGGGGCGCCGGCCCCGTGGGCCTGTTTGCAATCGCCAGCGCGCGCATGCTCGGGGCCGAGCGCGTCATCGCCATCGACCGCTTCGAGCGCCGCTTGCAGCGCGCCGCCGACCAGGCTGGCGCCACTGACGTGATCAACTACGAACAGCACGACGTGTACGACACGCTGCAAGGCCTCACGGGCGGGCGAGGACCCGATGCCTGCATCGATGCGGTGGGCCTCGAGGCGCACTCCGAGAACGCGCTCCTCTACGCGCTGGATCGCGGAAAGCAAGCCATGATGCTGGAGAGCGACCGGCCGATCGCGCTGCGCCAAGCCATCCGCTGCGTCAAGAACGGCGGGGTGGTGTCGGTGATCGGCGTCTACGGTGGCTTCATCGATCATTTTCCGATGGGCGCCATCGTGAACCGCTCGCTCACGCTCCGTTCCGGACAGTGTCACGTCCATCGCTACATGAAGCCACTGCTGGAGCGGATCGAGCGCGGCGAAATCGACCCCAGCTTCGTGGTCACACACCGACTGCCGCTCACGGCCGCCGCGGAGGGCTACGACTTGTTCCTGAACAACCGCGATGAGTGCGAGAAGGTAGTGCTCAAGGCGGCGTGACTCGAGCGCGAGCAGCCTTGGCATGCGGGCTGCAAAGGTCACGCTCGTTGCAGCGACTCGTACGGCGGAAAGGGTTGTTCGTGCGAGTCGCTGCTTCAACCTGAGGGGTGAGCGTCCCGGCAGCTCATTCCTCCTCGTCACAGGGTGGTGCTCGATGCCAGGAGAGAACGCCGCACGGGTTCTCGACCGTCTCGCCACCACGAAAGAGCAGGGCACGTAGCCGCCAAGTCGGGCGCGCATTTCACCGCCGCGCCCTCACAGTCGCGGTACTCCGCAT
Organism: Pseudomonadota bacterium; assembly: GCA_023411445.1. Taxonomy (GTDB): domain Bacteria; phylum Myxococcota_A; class Polyangia; order Polyangiales; family Polyangiaceae; genus PMG-095. The sequence continues at coordinate 5,125 of JAEYOT010000416.1, read as the reverse complement.
CGCCCCGCTGCCGACGGGCGCTCGCGCGATCACGTCGCTGTCCGCAAACAGCCTGGCACGATTGTGCACCACAGGGGCGCGAGGGTTCGGCGCAAAGAAGCGCTACGGAGGACGAGGAATCTTGCGTCTGGCGCGAACAGGCGACTTAACGCCCTGGCACGTTCCGTGCGTTCGGTCGCGCCCATGGCGATCGATCTCTTGAAGGACCGCGGCACGCCGCTCGAACAGCAAAAATTTACCTGGAAGGAGCTGACGTCTCCCCCGTACAGCAAGTTGGATGACGACGCTTTCACGCGCGTGCGCGTCATCCTCATGAACGGCATCGAGTCCGAAGCGATTCGCTTCAGCCACGCCTGTTCACGCATGAACCGGCAGCTGCAGCTGGATCTGGCCAAGATCCGCCGCGTGGAGCAGCACCAGCAGACGCTGGTCAACTGGCTCAACCCCGCCGATCAAAACGTGCTCGAGACCACCATCGGCTTCGAGCAGGTGGCGATCGAGGTGACGGCGGCGCTGGCCAAAGCCGAGCAGGACCCGTACCTGGCCCAGGTCTACCGCTTCGGTCTGCTGGAGGACTTCGACCACATGTACCGCTACTCGGCCTTGATGGACCGTGTAGAGGGCAAGGATGCCAACAACTTGCTCCAGAGCTACACCGACATCCTGCCGGGTCGCCCCACGATCGTGGAGCACCGCGCGCCCGAGGACGACCTGCGCTCGCCCTACGACCGTCATGCCACAGCGCTCAGCACCAAGCTGCATGCTCTCACGCTGGTCGCCGCCGAGTACCAGACCCACGACTATTACATGACCGTCGGCCCCACTTACGCGGATCCCATCGGTCGTCAGCTGTACGCCGAGATCGCGTCGATTGAGGAGCAGCACGTCACGCAGTACGAGTCGATCGTCGACCCGGAAGAGACGTGGCTCGAGAAGCTCCTTCTGCACGAGGCCAACGAGGTTTACAACTACCACAGCTGCGTCGAGTACGAAGGCAACAAGCGCATCAAGGCCATCTGGGAGCGCTTCCTGGACTACGAGCTCGGTCAGCTCCAACACGTCATCGCGCTGTTCGAGCGGCATGAACGCCGCGACGCCGCGGAGATCCTCAACGCCAAGCTGCCGGCGCCCATCGCCTACGAGAGCCACCGCGACTTCGTCCGTGAGGTCCTGCGCACGGAGGTGCAGCTCACCGCGGTAGGTCCGGTGTTCGTGCCCTTCGACGAGGAGGACCCGCAGGGACCCAGCGCTCGCCAGCGGGCGCAGCTCAACTCGGAAGGCTCACCTTCGGACACGGTAGCTCAGGGCTACGTGTGGATGCCCGGCACCGAGCTCAGCCGCCGCGCGCCGCTGCGCCAGGGCGAACGCAACCCAATTGCTTGAACGAGGAAAGAACATGTCTAGTCAATCAGTGAGCCTCGGCAGGAATCGTACGGGCATCGGCACGTCTCCCACGGACGCAGCGCGCATGGTGGAAGGGACGCGCGAATTCCCGGCAGATGGCGTGGGAAATGAGCGCGGCATCTCGGACGTGCGCGAGCTGTTCGCCGAGCAGTCCGAGCCCATTGGCACGCTCCCGCCGCCCCCCACCGTCAAGGGCATGGTCTCCACCGCCGTGGAGGCCGTGAAGGGAACCAAGCCCACTCAACTCATCGACAAGCTCGGCGAGCGCTTGGCGTTCGAGCGCACGGGCGTTCGGCTGTATGAGGCGCTCATCTCCAAGTACAACGTGTACGGCAGCTTTCCCGGCGGCCCCGAGCTGCTCCACCTCGAGAAGGCGATGCGCGAGGAGTACGAGCAGTTCTTGCTCTTGACGCAGGTGCTCGCCAAGCTGGGCGCGGATCCGACCGTCATGACCCCGTCGGCCGACCTGCAAGCCACCATAACGAAGGGTGCGCTCGAGGTCATGGTCGATCCGCGCACGACGTTCGTGCAGTGCCTGGAGGCGGCCCTCGTGGCGGAGCTCGCCGACAACGACTGCTGGGAGACGCTGATTGAGCTCGTGCGCGCTACCGGCGACGAGGAGACCGTCGACGCCTTCGAACGCGCGTTGGCGGAGGAAGCCGTTCACCTCGAGGACGTGCGAGCCTGGCTGACGGCGGCACAGGGACGCAGCGCCGCTGAGTGAGGTCAACCATCGCGCAGCCAACCCGAGCGGAGCGCATAGCGGATCAGCTCGGCGCGGCTGCGCAAGTTGAGCTTCGACATCGCGCGTGCGCGGTACGTCTCCAGCGTCCTTGGGCTGACGCCGAGATCGTCCGCCATCTCCTTCGCCGTGTGGCCGCTCGCCACCAGACGAATGACCTGAATTTCGCGCTCGCTCAAGTTGATGTCGGTAGAGACGCCGACACCCGAGCTGGCGCGGGAGTGGCCGCGCATTAGCGAGCGCGCGATGGCTGGGTCCACGTACGTGCCGCCCTTGGCGACGGCTTTCACAGCGCGGATGAGATCGTCACAAGCGCTGCGCTTCAGCACGTAGCCGGCTGCGCCTGCGTCCAGCATCGCCCGGGCGTATGCCGGCTCCTCATGCGCGGAGAGACCCAGGATCTTGATGCCAGGCAGCTGCGCGACGAGGTCACGCGTCACGTCCACGCCGCGCTGGTCCGGGAGCGATAGGTCCATCAGCACCATGTCCGGTCGCAGCTCCAGCGCGCTCGCCCGCGCGGAGCTTCCGTCGGAGGCCTCGGCCACGACCGATAGCTCCGGATCGGTGCCGAGCAATCCGGACACCCCCGCGCGGAACGCGGGGTGATCATCGACCAAGAGCAGCCGCACAGGCATCGAGCTGCTCACAGGCGTCATACTTGACCGACTCATGAACATCCGCTTTTGAGTTGGAGAACGTATGGCGTCAAACGATTTATGAAGTGCACCTACCCAGTATGTGCGCAAAGAAGTCGTCAAATCCTGACGTTTTTTGTCTCACGAAAGCGAACGAGCGCGGCTCCGATGGGGTGGGCGACCCCAACATCAATCGGTACCACCACGATCGGCATGGCAGCTCCGACCGGCGATCCATCACGCTGATGCATCAGAACGCTGACGCCGACACCACTTGAGCAGAGCAAACGCCACGCGGGCATGCGCGTTGCAGCCTGCGTCGCATGCTCCAACGAACGACACCCGTAGCTGGCCAATGCGTGGTGCTAACCGGAGCTTCGAGCGGCATCGGACGAGCCACGGCGCTAGAGCTAGCTGGTCAGGGCGCTCGCCTGATCCTCGCAGCGCGTCGCGCTGACGCAGTCGAGGACACCGCGCAGCGTTGTCGTGCGTTGGGCGCTAGCGCCACGGCGCTCGTCTGCGACGTGACGCTCGAAGCAGACGTGGCGCGCGTGGCGAGCCACGCTCTGGAGCAGGCGGGCCGCATCGACGTGTGGATCAACAACGCCGGGGTCACGGCGTTCGGAGCGCTCGAGAGCACCCCGCTTCCGGAACTGCGACGAGTGGTCGAAACCAACCTTTGGGGCTCCGTGCACGGAGCTCGCGCCGTGATACCGATTTTTCGGCGTCAGCACGCCGGGACCCTGATCAACGTCGGCTCGATCTTGAGCAAGGTCGGGCAGCCCTTCGTCCCCTCCTACGTCATCAGCAAGTTCGCGCTGCGCGGGCTGAGTGAGGCGCTGCGCGCGGAGGTCGCGGACGAGCCGAGCATCCACGTCTGCACGCTGCTTCCGTATGCTGTCGACACGCCCCACTTCCAAACCGGAGCCAACTTCGTCGGTCGCGAGGCGCACGCCATGCCGCCGGCGCTGGCGCCGGAGGTCGTCGCGCGGGCGCTGGTGACGCTGATCGAGCGACCGCGCCGAGAGCTCCACGTGCCGCGCTCCGCCCAGCTCGGCCTGGCGCTGCACGCCCTCTTCCCGCGCACCGTGGAACGAGTCATTCACGACACGCTCAGCCGCTGGCATTTCGGCGAGCGCCAGCAGCTGGATGCGGGTGGAAACTTGTGGCGCCCCGCTGCTGAGGGACCCGCGGTGCGAGGCCAACGGCCCCCGAGAGTGAGCCTGCCCTCGCTGATCGCTTGGCTGTTTGGTCACTACGCGGGGCGGGCGCTGCGCGGCGCGTGAGCGCCCGCCGCTTCGGCCGCAGCCAGCGCTACGACGCAGGAGTCGTCGGCGCGGGCCCGAACGGCCTGGCCGCCGGGATTGAGCTCTGCCGTGCAGGGCTCTCGACCTTGCTGATCGAAGCCAAGCCGACGCCGGGTGGCGGCGCACGCACGGCTCAGCTCACGCTCCCCGGCCACCACCACGACGTGTGCTCTACGGTACACCCGCTCGGCGTCGCCTCGCCCTTCTTCCGCTCTTTGAGCCTGGAACGCTACGGCGTCAGCTGGTGTGATTCGCCGCTGGCGCTGGCCCATGTGCTGAGCGACGGCTCGGCCGCAACCTTATCCCGCTCACTCGATGCCACGGCGCAGGGGTTGGGCGCCGACCACAGCGCTTACCACGAGCTGATGTCTCCGCTCGTGGCGCGCGCGGACGAGCTGTTCCGAGAGGTGCTCGGCCCCTTGCGGGTGCCGCGGGCGCCGCTGCTGCTGGCTCGCTTCGGCTTGCTGGCGCTGCCTTCGCTCGCGGGCTTTGCGCGCCGGCATTTCGCAGAGCCCGCTACCCGAGCGCTGCTGGCCGGCATGGGAGCGCACGCCATGCAGCCGCTACACCTCCCCGCGACAGCGTCGTTCGCGCTGGTGCTGGCGCTGAGCGCCCACGTGGCGGGCTGGCCGCTGGCTCAGGGCGGCTCGCAGAGCATCACCCGCGCGCTGGTGCGCTGCTTCGAGCAGCTGGGCGGCGAGCTGGCGCTGAGACAGCCGGTCAGGAGCCACACGGAGCTCCCGCAAGCACGCGCTTACCTGTACGACCTCACCCCCCGCCAGCTGCTGCACGTGGTCGGCGAGCGCTGGCCGGCCGGCTACCGCGCGCGACTCCGGCGCTTTCGCTATGGGCCCGGTGTGTTCAAGATGGATTGGGCGCTGGCCGGCCCCGTACCCTGGCTCGATGCGCGTTGCCGGCAGGCCGCCACGGTGCACCTAGCGGGCACGCTGGAAGACGTGGCGAGGGCCGAAGCCGCCGTGAGCGACGGCAGCGTCGCCGAGCACCCGTTCGTTATCTTCGTGCAGCCCAGCTTGTTC
>JAEYOT010000378.1 GCA_023411445.1 Pseudomonadota bacterium | reverse complement strand
CGCGTGCACGGAAGTCGCCGCCCTTCACCGTGTCGTAGAACAGGCGGTAGGTGCTGTCGCCGTCGTTCTGGTAGTTCTTGGCGGCGTTGATGCCACCTTGGGCGGCGATCGAGTGCGCGCGCCGCGGGCTATCCTGGTAGCAGAAGCAGGAGACGTTGTAGCCCATCTCCCCGAACGTCGCGGCGGCTGCGCCGCCAGCCAGACCAGAGCCGACGACGATGACCCGGTACTTGCGGCGGTTGGCAGGGTTCACCAACTTGCTGTGAAAGCGATGCTCGCTCCAGCGATTTTCAATCGGGCCCGAGGGGGCGCGCGCGTTCAGTTCCATGGGCTATTGGGCTCCGAGGGTCAGCTAATGATCCCGAACAGGACGGACAGCGGCATGATCACGTTGCCAGCCGTGATCAAGATGGCGAAGGCGCGAGCGCCCTGCTTGGCGCGCGCGTTGTAGCGCGGATGGTTGAGCCCCAGCGACTGCAGCAAGCTGTAGACGCCGTGGAACAGGTGCATGCCGAGCAGCAGGTTCGCCGTCACGTAGAGTAGCGTGACCCAGGGCAGCTGGAAGCCGGCGACGAAGTTACCGTACACGTCCAGCGTGCTGAACTGGTGATCGCCCAGCGACAGCCCCGGGAAGGTGAAGTGCGCCAGGTGAAAGATGATGTACAGCAAGAGCGCGGGGCCGCTGTACTTCATGGTGGCGGCTGCGTAGGTCGTCGCGATGTTCTTCTTCACGCGGTAACCCACGGGGCGAGCCGCTAGGGAGCGCTTGTACAGCTGCACCACCAGGGCGACGTGCGTCACGAGCGCGATCAGCAGTACGATGCGCACGGTCCACACCAGCGCGCCCATCGACTTCATCGTGGCCGCGTAGTTGTTGAACACCTCCGGCCCCAAGAACACCTGGAGGTTTCCCACCATGTGCTGGAGGACGAAGCCGAACAGGACGGCGCCGCTGACCGCCAGCGCCGCCTTCTTCCCGACCGTGGTGTCGCCGATCGTGAGCGATTTCTGAGTCGCAGCTGTTGCCATCTTCCTGAGCGATCTCCCGAGCTAGCTCTTGAGCAACTGGCGCAGCACGTACTGCAAAATGCCGCCGTGCTGGTAGTACGCGAGCTCCACCGCCGTATCGATGCGGGCCCGCACCTTGAGCTGCTTGACGCTGCCGTCGGCCGCTTGGGCCTCGACCGCCAGCAGCTTGCCCGGGGCCAAGCCGTCGGCGATGCCCTTGATGGAGAACACCTCTTCGCCCGAGAGCCCGAGCGACTCCTTGCTCTCCCCGTCCAGAAACTGGAGCGGCAGGACGCCCATGCCGATCAGGTTCGAGCGGTGGATGCGCTCGTAGCTCTCGGCGATGACCGCGCGGATGCCGAGCATGAAGGTGCCCTTGGCGGCCCAGTCACGCGATGAGCCGGAGCCGTACTCCTTGCCGGCCAGGATGAGCAGCGGCGTCTTGTCCGCGCGGTACTTCTCCGCGGCTTCGAAGATGCTCGTCTGCTCGCCGGTCGGCAGGTAGCGGGTAAAGCTCCCTTCGACGCCCGGCACCAGGCCGTTACGCAGGCGAACGTTGGCGAACGTGCCGCGCATCATCACCTCGTGATTGCCGCGGCGCGCGCCGTACTGGTTGAAGTCCTTCGGCTGCACGCCGTGGTCGGTCAGGTACTTGGCCGCAGGCGAGGTCTTGGCGATGTTGCCGGCCGGCGAGATGTGGTCCGTCGTGACCGAATCCCCGAGCGTAGCGAGCACGCGCGCGCCGGCGATGTCCGTCAGCGGCGCTGGCGTGGCCGCCAGGTTCTCGAAGAAGGTGGGCCTGCGCACGTAGGTGCTGCTCGGATCCCACTCGAAGCGATCGCCGGCCGGGACCGGCAGCGCACGCCAGCGCTCGTCGCCGGCGAACACTTCGGCGTACTCTTTCTGGAACATCTCCGAGGTGACGTTCTGCTTGACCACGCTAGCGACCTCACGCGGCGAGGGCCAGATGTCCTTCAAGAACACGTCCGCCCCATCCTTGCCCTTGCCGAGCGGCTCGGTGGCGAAATCGATGTCGATACGACCGGCGAGCGCGTAGGCGACGACGAGGGGCGGGCTGGCGAGGTAGTTCGCCCGCACGTCAGGAGATACGCGGCCCTCGAAGTTTCGGTTTCCGGACAGCACGCTGACGGCGACCAGCTCGCCATCGCCGATGGCCTTGCTGATCGGCTCCGGCAGGGGTCCGCTGTTGCCGATGCAGGTCGTGCAGCCGTAGCCCACGACGTTGAAGTGGAGCTGCTCCAGGTCGTCCAGCACGCCAGCCTGCGTGAGGTACTGCGTGACGACCTTCGAGCCTGGCGCCAGGCTGGTCTTGACCCAGGGCTGCACCTGGAGGCCCTTTTCCACGGCGTTCTTCGCCAGGAGGCCGGCGCCCAGCATCACGTACGGGTTGGAGGTGTTGGTGCAGCTGGTGATGGCCGCGATCACCACCGAGCCGTTGGTGAGCTCGAAGGACTTGCCGTCCAGCGACGCGCCCACCTTGGTCTCGAGCTCTTCCGGCGTGACGGCGGCGCCCTTGGCCTTCTTCTTGGCCTGGGCGACCAGCTCCGGCAGCACCTTCTTGAAGCCGGCGCCCACGTCCTTGAGGGCCACCTTGTCGTGCGGCCGGCGCGGCCCAGCCAACGTCGGCACCACCGTGCCGAGATCCAGCGACAGGGTATCGGTGTAGACCGGGTCCGGCTGGCCCTTGGTGCGGAACAGCCCTTGAGCCTTGGCGTACGCCTCCACCAGGGCGACGCGCTCCGGGCTGCGGCCGGAGAGCCGCAAGTAGCTCAGCGTCTCCTCGTCGATCGGGAAGATGCCGCAAGTGGAGCCGAACTCCGGCGACATGTTGCCGATGGTGGCGCGATCCGCCAGCGGCAAGCTGTCCAAGCCGTCGCCGTAGAACTCCACGAACTTTCCGACCACGCCCTTGTCACGCAGCATGCGCGTGATGGTGAGCACCAGGTCCGTCGCGGTGGCGCCCTCCGGCAGCGTGCCGTAGAGCTTCATGCCGATCACCTGCGGGATCAGCATGTTGATGGGCTGGCCCAGCATCGCCGCCTCGGCCTCGATGCC
>JAEYOT010000335.1 GCA_023411445.1 Pseudomonadota bacterium | reverse complement strand
GCCGAGAACACCACGCCTGAAGCCGCCGAGGCGGAGCCCACCGACAGCGAGCGCAGCGAGCTGAAGATGACGGCGTCACCCAAGGCGGATGAGCCGCTGCGCGACGGTACCGCGCAGGAGCACGGTCACGGTCACGGTCAGGACCATGGCCTTGCGCACACCACGCCGGTCGCGCTGTTGTTCGGCATCCTGGGCGCCTTGCTGGTGCTCACGATCGCCACGGTCGCGGTCACGGCGATCGACCTTGGCCAGCAAGGCAACCTGATCGTCGCCATGCTGATCGCCACCGTGAAGGCGGGGCTCGTGTGCACGTTCTTCATGCACCTGCTCTGGGACAAGAAGTTCAACACCGTCTTGTTCCTGACCTCCGTCCTCTTCCTCGCCCTGTTCCTGTCGATGACGACCACGGATCGCGGCGAGTACCAGCACGACGTGGACGCCTACCGCGAGCAGCAGCTGGCTCCGAAGTAAGCGGCCTCAACCGCCGGTTGCTGCACGACGGAGGGCCCAGCGCCCTCCGTCGTCGTTTTGTGAGGCAGAGCGCGCTCAGGCTTCGCTGGCCAAGAGCTTGCGGAAGGCGTCCGGATCGCTCATCAGCTGCAGACGCAGCTGCGACATGACCATGCCTTGCTCGGCGTCGTGGCTGAGCGTGAGCTCCGCGATGCCGATGCCCTCGGCCACGTCTGCCTCCCGCACCTGCGAGAGCCCAGCTGCCGCGGCCCGCGCGCGCGCGTAGCGCGAGATCAGCGCGACGGCGAAGCCGAGATCCACCAGCGCTCGCGCCAGGTAGGTTGGCCGCGCGAAGGGCTGGCGTCGATCCAACAGCTCGCGCAAGTACGCGTTGATGGGCTGCGCTTGCGGGGTATCCAGAAAGCGCGCGACGCGCTCGATCGCTCCGAGCGGGACCTTGCCCGGCACGTGCAAGAGCTCAGCGCGCCCCAGCCCGAAGAGCCAGCGCAGCTTAATCAGACCGGCTTGCAGGCGGGCCAGGAGCGTGGGGCGGCGCACCGCGAAGTCCGTGAGCAAGCGCACGGGGTAGGTCAAGCTGCCGAACAGGTGCGCGAACAAGAGCCGCGCGGAGAACCCTGCGTTGCGCCGGGCCAGCGGGCTGCTCGGTTGCTCCGCCGCTGCGGCCAGCGCCTGGCGCACCTGCTCCGTGCTCGGCTCGCTGGGCTTCAACGCCTCGTCGAAGCGATCCGTGAGCTCGTAGGCGTGCATCACGGCGTCGGCCGGGTTGTCGTGGAGCAGCTCGCGCCAGGCGTCCGCCAAGAGCAGGTACTGCTCCTTGGGTAACGTTCGGCCAGACTTCAAGCCCATGCGCGGGGCGATCGGCTTAGCGCCACCAGCCTGCTTCAGCTTGTCCTGCACCACCTCCGCGAGCGGCTTGCCGTAGTTGTCGCGGATGGAGGGGCAGTAGCGGGAGAGCTGCGCGACGGGTCGCTGCTGCTCGTCCTTCATGAAGCCAAACGGGAACGCCTGGCAGGCCTCGGGGATCGCCGAGTGGCCGTGCTTTTTTTGCACCGCGCACAGGAGGTCGTCGTCCAGGAACACGCACTGCAGCACGCGCTCGCGCTCGACCATCGGCAGCGTGCCGCTCGCCAAAATAGCAGGCCCGCGCCCCGTGAGGCGCTGCCTCAGCTCCTCGTCGTGCAGGATGAAGTGCGCCGTCTCCGGCGAGACCGGGATGGCCCAACCGGACCGGCAGCAGCGCGCGGGGCAGTCCCGACACTCGAACTTTTGCTCCGCCGGATAAACGACGGCGAGCGAGGTTTTACGCTGGGCTTTCGCCACCGCGCCCTTGTAGCACCGGCGCTCGCTTCCTGCGAATGGTGCCGCCTAGCGCCGCGCCAAGGCCGCCGAGGCGGCGGAGCGCGTCCACAGCGCGTCGGACAGCTCGAGCACCAGCTCGTCGATGCGCTGGCGAGCGCCCGCATGATCGCTCGTGCCAGTGACGAGGATCGAGAAGGCCACGCCGGAGCGCTGCTCCGGGCCGAAGACGTAGCCGCTGAGGGCCGTGACCTTGTTCAGGGTGCCGGTTTTGGCGAGCACGGAGCGCCGGCTCTTCAGCGGGAAGAAGCGGGAGCGCAGAGTGCCGTCCACACCACCGACGGCCAGCTGCTCCAGGAACGGGCGAGAGATGGTCGGATCCAGGTAAGCGACCTCCAGCAAGCGCGTCAGCGTGCGCGCGCTGATGCGATTGGCATCGTACAACCCCGAGCCGTTCGTCACCTCGAGGCCCTCATCGAGCAGCTCGCGGGCTTTCAGCCACTCCTCGGTCACAGCCGCCGCGTTCTCGGCGCTGCCGGGGCGCCCGCGCTTGGCGAGCGCGACCGCCTTGAACACGGTCTCGGCGTAGAAATTGTCGCTAGCCTTACCGAGCTGCGCCATCAGCACCGACAGCTTCTCCGAGTCACGACCGACCAGCTCGTGGGTCTCGTCCTCGCCGCCGCGCCGCACCTCTCCCGTCACTTGTACGCCGGCGTCCAGCAACGCTCGTTTCAGCAC
>JAEYOT010000237.1 GCA_023411445.1 Pseudomonadota bacterium | reverse complement strand
CGTCACGACAGAACAGCATCGTGCCCGTCACGTTGACCTCCATCATGCGGTTGGCGGTCTTGGCGGGGGTGAGCAGCACGTGATTCATGCTGGCGATAGCGGCGTTGTTGAGCACGACGTCGATGCGTCCGTGCCGCTTCGTCACGTCCGCGATCATGCTGCGCACGGCCTTCTCGTCGGCCACGTCCAGCTCGTGGTGGCGGTAGTTAGCGTCACCCAAGTCCACCGCGCCGCGGCTACAGCCTTCGACCAGGTAGCCCTTGCTGACGTAGTGCTCGGCCAAATGCCTGCCGATACCTTTACGGGTACCGGTGATGATCATCACCGGCTTCTCGCTCGCGCTCACTGCGCCACCTCGGCCGCGGTGGCGACCACGTGGTCGGACAAGACACCGACGGTGCGGAAGGGGCTGTTGCGCGCCGACATGGCCTTGTCGTTCGCCAGCGTGATCGACACCCCGTAGTCGGACTCGACACGTTGCTCGATCTCCACGATGAGCGAGACCACGCCCAAGGAGTCGATCACGGCGTCGTTGCCGACCAGCACCGTGTCGTCGTGGATGTTGTCGGGCGCTGGGCTGCCAGTCTGAGCGAATACCTCCTTCAAGCTAGCTACGACGATTTCGACTGCGTTGTTTCGGGTGACCGTTGCCATAGTTGTTCGCTCCTGGGTCGCTGGTGCGCCCATCATCGCCATTTGGCGAGGGAGATCTTGCGACCTCCGGAAATGAGGACGTTGGGCGGTACGTCTTCCGTGATCACGGCGGCGGCGCCGACGACCGCGCCAGCTCCGATCGTGACGCCCGGCATCACGACGGAGCGCGAGCCGAGCCAAGCGCCAGCTCCAACTCGAATCGGCGCCGTGTCCCCGCTCGTTTTCCGGCGAGTGAGGAACATGACTTGGTGGCCGACAGAGACGTGATCCTCTATCACGATCTCGTCATCCACCTCGAAATGGCAGCCCAAGTTGAAGCCGCAGTGCTCGCCGATGGTGAGCAGTGCGCTGACCTGCCCTGCGCCGCTGAACGTGGGCATGCCCCAAAACACTGAGGTCTTCCCCAAGCGCAGGCCGCTGGCGCGAAGCAAGGACGCCATCACGCGCCAAGCTACGTACGGCGGGCAGCGGCGGAAGACTCGCTCGACGAGCGTCAAGCCGAAGTCTGAAAAGCGCGTCGCTGATGTGGCCTGGGGCTTCGCCACTGCTGATCTCGACCAGATGCTCTAACCCGTTCCGACACGCGCGTCTACTGGACGAGGGCCGCTCCCTGAGGCTAGGAGGCATTCCTACGATGACCCCCCGCGCCGGTGTGGGCAGAAATTCACCCTTGCGGCTGTCCTACTTGGACGGCCTCCGCGCAGTGGCGGCTGTCTACGTCGTGCTGTTTCACGCGGTCCTCGGCTTCTCCGGCGCTCAGAGCGGCGCCTGGAAGCTCCTCAAGCTATCGCTCTCGTTTGGTCACGAGGCGGTCGCGATCTTCATCGTGGTCTCCGGCTACTGCTTGATGCTTCCGGTAGTGAGACAACCCTCGGCGCAGCTGCAGGGCGGCTTTTGGCGCTACCTGGCGCGCCGCGCGTATCGCATCTTGCCGCCCTACTACGCCGCGCTCGCCGGCTCGCTCTTGCTTCTCGCCACGGTCCCGGCGCTGCGCCAGCTCAGCGGAACGATTTGGGACGACTCGCTGCCCGGCCTCGCGCTCGAGCCGGTCGTGTCGCACGTGTTTCTCGTTCACAACTGGGTGCCGAGCTTGGCTTACCAGATCAATGGCCCGCACTGGAGCGTGGCGACGGAGTGGCAGATCTACTTCTTCTTCCCGCTGCTGCTGCTGCCGCTGTGGCGGCGCCACGGCGCGCTGATGACCGTCCTGGTCGCAGCGGGGCTGGGCTACGCACCGCTGCTCTTGTTCGAGCGAAGCGAGCTGAAGGCGATCCCCTGGTACCTGTGCCTGTTCGCGCTGGGCATGCTGGCCGCCGGCGTGAGCTTCTCCGAGCGCCGCACGGAGAGCTGGCTGCGAGCGCGGGTCGCGTGGGGCAAAGTCAGCGCGGCGCTGTGGCTACTGTGCGCGCTAGGTGGGACCGTCGGTGCGCGCGTGTGGTTCCGTTACATACCTGCGACTGACCTGCTAGTCGGCGTCGCTGCCAGCTGTTTACTGATCTACCTGACCAGCCGGGTGCAGTCCGGAGAAGAGACGTGGCTGCTCCGGATGCTTCAGTCCGCTCCGGCGGCCCTCGTCGGCCATTTCTCCTACAGCTTGTACCTCACGCACTTGCCCATCGTGGCGCTGTGCTACTTCGGGCTGCGCGATCGCGTGGGCAGCCCGGCGCAGCTGGCTCAGGTCATGATCGCGTGCAGCCTGCCGACGAGCTTGCTCGTGGCGTACGTCTTTCACCGCTGCTTCGAGCGCTACTTCATGACGCCGCCCGCAGCGCTGCGTGGCCGGGCCTAGCGCGAAGCCCAGCGGCGCTTAGCCGAAGCGCTGCTGATGACCCTTGCGCAGCGCGTCGACCAGCCGATCCACGAACAGATCGAGCCCGGCTTTCTCCTCGACGAACTGGCGCGCGGCCTGACCCATGCGACGAGCGCCGGCGCTATCCGCCAGCATGCGCTCGATCGCGGCGCGCAGCGCTTTCGGATCACTGGGCGGGACGTAGACGCCGGTCTCGCCGTCCACGATGGTGTCGGTTTGCCCGTGGGTGCGCGTAGCGATGACACACTTACCCATCGCCATCATCTCCAGGATGGTTGCGATGCCGGTCTGATAGTGGTTCTGCAGGATGGGCACGACGGCAAGGGCCGAGCGTCCGTAGAGCGCCCGTAGGTCGTAGCGGTTCAGCTTGCCCCAGGTGACGTTGTCGGGCAGGGCACCCTTCGGCTGCATGCTCTTGTCGATCCACGGGCTCCCTGCGGCGATTTGCACCCGCACCGGGAGACCGGTTACGGCCTCGATCAAGCAGTTGTAGTCGCGCAGTAGCTGCCCCGCGGCGCAGATCAGGTCAGGCTCCGGCGACTCTTCGCTGGGACGGAAGAACTGCTGGTCCGCGTGGTAGTAGATGCGCTCCACCTTGTGGGCCTCGATACCCAGGGTGTCGATCATCAAGCGCTCCTCACTGCTGGAGTAGGCGAGCACCCGATCGATGTGCGAGGCGGCGCCCAGCTTGAAGAACACGCGCTTCTTCGCGGGAAACAGCGTGTGGGCGATCATCGTATGCGAGACGTCCGCGCGCGCAGCCTTGAGCAGCATCGCCAGCGGCAAGCCGATGTCCTCACCCGTGGTCAGCACCGCGTCATAGCTGCGGCGCGCCAGCGCGCCGAGCTGAGCGACGCCAGCGGAGAGCCCAGCCGCCTTGGTCACACCACGCACCAGCAGGTTGGACGAGCGCTCGACGTCCAGGTAGTCGATCACGTCGGCCTGCAGCCGGTTTGCCAGCTCGAACACGTCCAGGCGAGGCTCGCGGCCTTCGGCGATGGAGCGCCGCGCGGCATCGCCGAAGCGACCGGCAGCGAGAATGAGGGTACGCATGAGCTTGACCCTTTTAGACGCCTCGCTCGACGAGGGCAACGCCCGAAGCGGCTCACGGCCGGCAGCGCGACCAGCGGGGAGCTTGATGTTGAAGGCGCTTTCGGCATACTCGAAGCGCTTCCAGCTGGGGCAGAGCCCCCGCGAGGACCCGTCGATGGCGTTCAAGCCGCTCAACCTGCTAACTGACGCAGAGGCCGTTCTGAGGGCGCGCTATTACCTGCGCTCAGCCGAAACCATGGGGCCGCGCGTGCGCGTGTGGGGCTCGCCCGTCGTGAAGAACGAGGGGCGGATGCGCATCGGAAACCGGGTGCGCCTGGTGTCCACCATCGCCACGCTGGAGCTCGCCGTCGGGCCCGATGGCTTGCTCGAGCTAGGCGACCAGATCTTGGTCAACTACGGCTGCTCCATTGGCGCCACGCAGCTGGTGCGTATCGGCAGCGGCTCCAACATCGGCACGCACTGCATGCTGATCGACAACTCATTTCACGAGCTAGATCCCGCTCGCCGCAACGAAATGCCCGCGTCCGCGCCCGTCATCTTGGAAGAGAACGTGTGGCTGGCCGCGCGCGTGATCGTGCTGCCGGGCGTGACGATCGGTAGGAACTCCGTGATCGGCGCCGGCAGCGTGGTGACGAAGGACGTGCCTGCGAACGTGCTCGCAGCAGGCGTACCGGCCAAGGTGCTCCGGCCGCTCGCTGCGGGGGACCAGCGGGCTTGAGCTGCGCTCAGCGCGGCTCGTACACGAAGCGGTCGACCACCGCTCCGGCAGCGGTGTGGATCGGTTGCGTCGCGAAGTCCACGCTGCGCTTCTCGAAATGGACGGACATCAGCCGCTGCTCCGCGGGCTTATCTCTGTTGTAAGCCCGCGCGTACACGTCCAAAGTCCGCTCCAAGTCCCCACGCGCTTCGGGCTTGAACGCGAGCGGAATGACGTCGAAATCGCGGCTGAGCCGAAACACGCGGAAGGTGTCCTCCAGGCGAACCGGTAGCGTGCGGCCGGACGCGTCACGACCACTGACCAGCACGTAGTCCACGACGCTGGAGGTCGTGCGATCGGAGTACATGCTCCAGGTCGTCAGCGGGTACAGCTCCGTGTCCAGCGCGATCGTGCACACGTACACGAGAGGAACGAGCGCGAACGCGGTCATCACGCCAGGGCGCGACGTGTCCGCCACGGGAGCCGCGGGTCCGGCGCCGAGCCAAGCTGAGAAGCGGCGCTCGGCCCAGCTGGCCAGCGGCGTGAGCCAGCGCCTGTGATCGAAGAAGACGAGCTGAATCAAGATCAGATCGAGGAACAGGATCTCCTGCGCCAAGAAGATGCCCAGGTGCAGCCCCATGACGCCGAGCGGCAGGAGACGACGCGCCCACGCGCTGAACGGCACGAGGATCATGCCGCCCTCGACGAGGAGCGTCGCGATGCCCATGAGCGAGAAGACGAAGACCGGCGTCGCGCCGATCAGCGGCAGGAATGGGAAGTCGAACGAGCCGACCTGCAACGCGTCGCCCAAGATCTTCGCCTTCAGGTTGACGCCGTCCCACCAGCCGATGCCACCGTGACGTACCTTGCTGGTCGCTGCAGCGAAATAGGTCAGGCCGATAACGGCCCAGCACGCGAAGCGGGGAAAGCCGTAGCGCAGCGAGGCGGCCTCAGGCTCAGCCACCGGCAAACCAGCGCGACGGCGGCGCCGCGCGTCCACCGACCAGGCGTCCGCGCAGGGCGAGAAGGCCAGCACACCGAGCAGGTACACGCACAAGAGTCCGGTATGAAAGAAGTGCGTGTACATGCGCAGCACGCCGCCGAGCAGCACCGCAGTGACGAACGCCAGCGGCAGCGCCAGGCGCGTCCACGCTCCCAGCAGCGCCGCCACCAGGGCCGCGACGCACACCAGCTTGAGCGCCAGCAGCGCGCTGCCGCTGCTCAGCAGCGCGTTCATCCCCGGCAGGTTGCGCACGATGCCCATGCTGCCCATGCCGGGCGGCAGCACGGAGAAGCCTGGCAGCCCGGCGGTGCTAGCCGGAGCCTCGACCAGCACGGAGAGCAACGACACGGCGCACGTGCCGACGCGAATCCCGGCCAGCGAAGTAGCCGATGCAGGCAACACCACGCGACGCGCTAGGGGGCTACCCTGACGCGCGTCACGCAGCAACGCAGCGACCAGCGCGACGCCCCCCACCAGCACGAAGGCTCCACCGAGCGCCAGCAGCCGCACCCGGCCCAGGTAGTGATCCACCGGCACGAAGTCCCGCCGGGCGCTCAGGACGCGCACCAAGAAGCCTGGTCCCCGGCCGTCATAGGCCTCGCTGCCCAAGTGCGAACCAACGCCCCAGACCAAGCACAGCCAGAGGAGCGCCAGCGACCCCGTCACCAGCGCGAGGCGTCGTGTAGAGCTGGACACGTTACCCCGTATAGCAGAGCAGCTGCTCGGATTGCGCAGCCCCTGCGGCGGCTCGAGCCGAGTTTTTGACTAGCCGGCCGCTCTCGCGTGGCTTGCTCCAAGTAGCTTGCTTCGTTTACGCTCCACGGCCGTTTCGGTGGTGTAGGAGTCCATCATGAGCGACCTTCCGAGCTCTTCGCGCTCCGTCGGCAGCGGGGCCGCCGAGCGGCCTCCCCTGGTTTCCGTCGTGATCACGACCCGCAACCGTCGTGACTCCCTGAAGGAGGCGCTGGACAGCGTGTTCGCGGTCCAGGGCAACGGCTTCGACCTGGAGGTCATCGTCATTGACGACGGCTCCAGCGACGGGACGCCTCAGCTGCTGGAGGGCTACGACGTCCGCCGCATCCGCACGGAGGGGGTGGGCATGGCGGCGGCGCGCAACCTGGGCCTGCGTTCATTCCGCGGTGACTACGTCACCCTCCTGGATGACGACGACGTGTGGCTGCCACAGAACATCTCGGCCCAGCTCGCCGTCTTCCGTGAGCACCCGGAGTACGCCTGCGTCATCGGGCAGTTCCAGCTCACCCGCGAAGACTTGACGCCTATCGGCCAGCCAGAGCCGCAAGGGCCGCTCAGCTCCGGCCACATCTTCGAAGAGATTTTGACGTACTTCCCGCAGGTGGCCACGATCTTGACGCGCGCGTCCGCGGCGAGAGAAGCCGGAGACATGGACGGCACGCTCACGGGAGACACGGATTGGGATTGGTTGCTGCGTATCGCCGCGCGCCATCCGATCGGCCGCATCGAGCGGCCGGTGCTCTTGTTCCGTCAACGTGAGGGAGCCGAAGAGGCGCAAGCGTGGCGCCGCTTCCCGGCGATGGTGAAGATCTTTCGTCGGCACACGCAAGGGCTCGCCCTGCCGCAGCGGGTCAAGCTACAGCGCATCTTGTGGCGGCACCGCGGCTGGTGGGCTTGGACGTTCCTGCGCCACGCGGAGACCAATCGCAAAGCCGGGCGCTCGGCGCGCGCCGCCAAGAGTCTGGGCTACGCGTTTCGGGCCTCGCCTGCGCACGCGCTCATCGGCTGCGTACGCCAGGCCCGCGGCTAGTCACACCCACTCTTCCCAACGGTCGAAGACGCCGCCGAGAGCCGCGCGAAACACGCGGTCCGTGTCGAAGCGCGTGATGAACGTGCGCGGCACGGTGCCTGCCGGCCTGGTGCTCTCTGCCTGCGCGTAGATCGTGCGGTAGCCCACCTGCTTGGCCGCTCGCGCCGCCGCCTCTGACCAGTTGTTGGATTGGCCGAAGGGGATCGCGAACGTGTCTGCGTCCACCCCGATGCGTTCGGCGATGATCCGCCGCGAGGCGCCGAGCTCCTCGGCGGCCTGCGTATCGGTGATCATACCAAAGTTCGGGTGCGTCAGCGAATGGCTGCCAATTTGGCCGCCTAACTTCACCACCCGCTCGATGTCACGCCAATCCATAAACGTTTGCGCCGGCCAGCCACCGCCACCGTCCGACCACTCCGTCACCACGAACACCGTCCACGGGATGTCGTAGTCCTTCAGGATCTCGGCGGCTTGCGTCAGCGTGCTCTTCGTACCGTCGTCGAAGGTGATCGCCAAATCCTTCGGCCCGCCCCCGGTCGCTACGATCTCGTCTGCGGGCACGAAGCGCAGGCCCTGCTTCAGCGCAAGCTCCAACTGGCGACGAAACGCGCGCGGGGTCACGTCGTTCACGCCCCACGCCTCTTGCCCCACCGAGTGGTAACAGAGGATGCGACCCGAAGGACGCACGCGCGGAGTCCCTAGCGCGGCCATGACGTGGCGCTCGCAACACATGCGCGCCGCCGCGACGTGCTGTCGGCGCAGACCCGTTCGCCTGATCAACTGCTTGATGCGACTCATGGCTTTGGTACCCTCACTACCGCGCAATCGAGCGGGCGTGAAGCGACGCCGGAAACGTCACTGTGAGAAGCGCAGCATCCCCTCCGCTTGCGCGTCGGGTAGCGCCATATCGCATGCTACGTGGTAGGTGAAGAGCTGCTGCCGAACGTTCAGGTAGGCCAGCCCCTGGGGCTCGAACGGAATGGGCGGCGAGACGCGCGACCAGCTCTGACCCCGGTTGCCCGACGCGATCACCTCGCTGCCGGACAAGGCGGCGATGCTGCCGTCGAACAGCTGTAGCGGCTTCATCGGCACCAGCACGTCCGCGCCAACGGCCTGTTGCCACGTCTTCCCGCGGTCGATGCTGCGCAGCAGGCCTTTCCGCGACTCCCGCGGCCAGTAAACGGAGCCGTCCGTGGCCAGTAGCGGCTCCGCGCCGACGCCGTCTTCGTGCACGACGGACCAATTTTTCCCGCCGTTCGTGGAGCGCAAGATGCGCGGCTTGCCCGAGCCCTGCGAGCCGCAGCCGAGCAGCATCACGTCTCCATCCAGCACCAGCGGGTAGCGGCAGCGCTTCAGCCCCGTGGGCAGCCGCTCGCTGATGTCGTCGAAGGACGCTCCGCCGTCC